>JBAUAY010000557.1:0-3115 GCA_049676235.1 Streptosporangiaceae bacterium | reverse complement strand
TGGCGGACCGGCGCCGAGCAGCGCACGTCCAACTTCCTCCCCTGGCACTCCACCTACGCCGAACTGCTCTTCACCACCAGCCCCTGGCCCGACGTCGACCGCCGCGACCTATGGCACGCCATCACCGAATACGCCCGACGGCGACGCCGATACGGCGCAGCCAGCGAGTGTGACGACCGCGAAAATGACGAGGATTCCCAGCGGGACATAGACGATGACGGTCTGCGAATTAGCGTCGAGCGTGGACCCGACGATGTTGACGCCAGTCATAACCACCACGATGAGCACGGGGAAGATCTTCGCCCAGATCTTGCTTCCCCGGCGAAGAGGGCGCTGGCGTAGTTCCCGAACGACACGGCCACCATCGCGATCACGATGGCGTTCGCCACATAGGTCAGCCATGCGCTGACCCCGGTGGTGTGGCCGTCGCCGAACCCCGGCGCTGCACGGGGTACCCGTCTCGGTCGATCGGCCCGGTGCCGACGGAATTTGCATTCTTGGAAAGGGTTGGCCGGCGGTTTTTCATTGATTCGGACGCTAGAAAGCCGACAAGACCCAGGAGCCAACAGCAACAATTTTTCTAAACGAAATTATTTTCGTCCACTCGAACGGCATCAACGCCAGTTGACCCTGGGGAGCCAAGTTAGGAGCCACTGCTGACAGTTTTCAGGCGTCAGATATCGCAACTGTCTGAATGCCTATGGGTTCGGTGGCGACCAGATGATCGACACGATCTGTAGGGCTGCCGTCGCCAGGTGGTGGTCACCATCGGTGCGGGCGCGTCCGGCTGCTTGCTGAGGGGTTATGCCGCGGGTGCACAGCCGCCAGGCGGTGTCGGTGTCGAGTTCGACCCGCGCGGCGGGCTTCGGGTGCGACTGGCGGTTCAGGCTCCAGCGGTCCGGATCCCGGATGCAGGCCCATTCGCCCGCGCCGGGTCCGGTCACGGTCATCTGCAGGGCGGTTCCTTCCGGGGCGGTGACGTGGCGCAGCGTGTGCGGCAGTGCACGCATGAAGGTATCGATGACCGGGCGGGCGTAGCCGGGGCTCATGAGCCCCGGCTGGCGGGTCGCGTCGCAGATCTGCTGATGGTGGGTCCAGTACTCGGAGAAGTCCCGGGCGGCGTCCAGCCAGACAGGCGCAGACCCGGGACCGGCCCAGCTCACCGCCGCACCCAGCGCGTCTGGGTCAACGGCCTGCCAGAATTCCGCGACCTGCTCGCCGGCGGCCTGGAGTTGTTCGATGAGGAGGCGCGGGCTGATGCGGCGTGCGGCGGTCACCCATTCGTCGTTGATGCGGTCCAGGAAGGCGGGGAACGCCTCACCATCGCGCGGGCGGGGTGGCCTGTGACCGTCACGGTGCCGGGACAGCCGCCCGATGTGGTCGCCGAGCACATGGGCGGCGATGTCCTTGACGTCCCAGCCCGGGCAGATGGTGGGCTGCTCCCACTGGGCGGGGGCGAGCCCGCCCAGCAGGCCGGTGAACGCTGCCTGCTGCGGGGCGAACAGGGGCCGGGCGTCGATGGGCGGTCCCAGCCAGGAGGTATCGGTCATCGCTTCACCTCGTCGGTCTTGGGTGGTGGTCCGGCGGGCGACGTCGGCTGCGTAGGCGGCCTAGTCTCCGGCGGAGGCTCGCTGCCAGGCGACGGCGACGGTGATATGGATGCCGGGCATGCGGGCCAGGACGGCGGCGGGCGCAGAACGCCGACCCCGGCCTCCTCCCCGCTGGCCGTCTTCGCCTTGCGGGCAGGCTTAACGGCGGCGGCCGGCTCGATCAGGTCCTCCATCGAGCAGTCCAGGATGTCCAGCAGCGCCATCAGCACCTTCAGGCTCAGCCGCTCGGGCCGCTCGGTGACCAGCCGGTAGACCTGGCTGGACGACAGGCCGATGCCCCGCTCGGCCAGCAGGGGGGCCAGGTCGGTCGTCTGGAACATGTCCCGGCTGGCCATGACCTGCCGCAGGTTCCACCGGTAGTCCAGCTTGCGCGCCATCGGATTCCCTCGTCAGCCCGGCTGCCCGCCGAGCGCCGGGGCCAGCGCCTTGCGCAGCGCGGTGTTCATGAAGTCGCCGCTCACGTGCGTGTAGATAGCAGTGGAGGTGTCGCAGCAGTGCCCGGCGACCTCCTGGATGAACCGCCAAGCGTCCACTCATCAACATGCCCCGGCCCCAACCCGCCCTCCCGCCCCAGAAACCGCATCCGTCTGAAGGAAGGATCATGCACCTAACGGGATCAACACGCAATTCATGCAGGTCAGGCGCTGCCGCCAGCCAGCGCCATGCCGCCACTGCCGAACCCCGCCCATCAGGCGCCCTGCGGTTTCTCGCCCGTCTGATGCAATTCCCGATAGTTCAGGTAGATCAGTGCAGCTCTTGTGCTGCTATGGCCCATGCGTTCCATCAGTTCGCGCAGGTTCGCGCCCTCGTCACGGGTCAGGTGGGTGTGCCGTCGGTGACGTGGGTGCGCAGGTCGCGGATGATGAGTTCGACGGTGTGGGCGATGACGTCCGGGATGCGCTCGAGGGGCAGGCCGTAGCTGTCGTGCAGCGGCCACGAGGCGTCGGCGCCGGACAGGCGCAGCACCATCGCGGTGGCTTCCGCGGTGGCCTGGGCCGGCGCCCCGACAGCTTCCACCGCAGCCCGGATCGCGTCGAGACGTTTCGCCCGGCGGCTCCGGCGCACCGTCTGCCAGACCTCGCCGCTGCTGGCCGCCAGCGCGCGGCTCAGCGGGCTGGCCAGCGCGTTGGCGTGGATCTCCCGGAAGTAGCGCGGCAGGTCGTCGGGGCCTGCGACGGGCGTGATTCCGCCTGGGTTGAGATGCTGGTCGAACCACTCGGAGAGCGCGGCGACCTGGCTCTCGAGGTTCGGGAAGTACAGGTGCACGGTGCGCACTGAGACCCCGGCCCGGACCGCGGCCTCGCTGGGTGACAGCGTATTGCGCCCGGGGTCGGACAGCTGCTCCACGAACGCGTCGAGGATCGCGCTGCGGGTCGCTGCGGCCTGCGCCTCACGCTTGGGACTGACGTAGCGTCTGGGCTCGCTCACATGACGAATTCAATATCATGGCTGGCCGCGACCCGGACCACCCCGGCGATGTCCGGCGGGTTCATCTCGACCTCGTT
>JBAUAY010000556.1:0-11335 GCA_049676235.1 Streptosporangiaceae bacterium | reverse complement strand
CCGTCATGTGCAGGGAGCCGGTGATCCTGGCCCCGCGTAGCGGCTGGCTGGGCGCGTACTCATCGCGCACCGCCATCAGCCCGGGCATCTCGTGCTCGGCCAGCTGTATCTCCTTGCGCCCGAAGGCCGTCAGAGAAAGATCGGCGACTTCGAAGTCGTCGGGACTCATACCTTCTCCTTAGCCGGTGCAGGTGAGGTGAGGCTGACGCGCGCGCCCACCTCGGCGGCACCCTGGGCACCATAGGATTCGCTGATACGGGCGAGGAACCTCTCGGGTTCGAACACGTACTCCTGGGTCCCGGTTGTCTCCATCACCAGGGCGGCCATCGCGCAGCCGATTTGAGCCGACCGCTCCTGCCCGACCCCGCTGCAGGTCCCGGCGAGGAAACCGGCACGGAAGGCGTCGCCGGCTCCGGTCGGATCCACGGTCTGCCCGAGGGCGGCCGCGGCGACCGAGACCGACGGGCCGGCAGAAGACTCGATGATGACGCCTTTAGGGCCGGTCGTGGTCACCCAGGCGCCTACGCGGCTGAGGAGCTGGTCTGCGGGCCAGCCGGTCTTGCGGACCAGCAGGGCCCGTTCGTACTCGTTGGTGAACAGGTACCGGGCGCCGTCGATCAGTGCGCGAAGATCCGTCCCCGGCATCCGGGCGATCTGCTGCGACGGATCGGCAGCGAAGGCCACTGCGCTGTCGCGACAGGCCTGAGTGTGCCGCAGCATCGCCTCCGGGTCGTCGGGGCAGATCAGGACGATATCCACGTCTTGCTCTGATCGCAAGATCCCCGCCAGGTCGATGTGCCGGGCCTCGTTCATCGCGCCGGCGTAGAAGGAGGCGATCTGGTTGTTGTCGGCGTCGGTCGTGCACAGGAAGCGGGCGGTGTGAAGATTCTCGGACACGCGCACGTGCCGTGTCTCCACCTGGTGCGCGTCCAGCCATTGCCGGTAGTCGGCGAAATCGGCGCCGACCGCGCCCACCAGCACGGGCCGCAGCCCAAGCCGGGCCATGCCGAACGCGATGTTCGCGGCGATGCCGCCCCGGTGGATCTTCAGCTCGTCCACCAGGAAGGACAGCGACACCTTGTCGAGATGACCCTCAATGAGCTGCTCAGTGAACCGGCCAGGGAAAACCATCAGATGATCGGTAGCGATGGACCCGGTGACGACCTGCCTCATCAGCTCACCTTTCCGCGGCGACCAGGGTGGCCGATTCACGCAGAGCCCGCGCCTTATCGCTGTGCTCCCAGGTGAAGTCCGCCTCGTCGCGACCGAAATGCCCGTAGGCCGCGGTCTGGCGGTAGATCGGACGATGGAGCTTCAGGTACTTGCGGAAGGCAGCCGGCCGGAGATCGAAGTGCTCGTTGATCAGCTCGATGATCCGGGATTTCGAAATATGCTCGGTGCCGAACGTCTCGACGAACAGCGACAACGGCCGCGCGACGCCGATCGCGTAGGCAACCTGCAGCTCGAGGCGGTCGGCGAGCCCGGCCGCGACGACGTTCTTCGCGACATACCTGGCCGCGTACGCGGCGGACCGGTCGACCTTGGACGGATCCTTCCCGGAGAACGCGCCGCCGCCGTGCCGGGCGAAGCCGCCGTAGGTGTCGACGATGATCTTGCGGCCGGTGAGCCCCGCGTCGCCGACGGGGCCGCCGACGACGAACCGCCCGGTCGGGTTCACGTAGAAGTTCTGCCGCAGGGCCTTGGCGTCGTAGAGGGACGGGGGGATGGCCGGCCGAACCACGTGGTCCCAGATCCGGTCGGCGAGCCGGTCCTCGGCCCCTTCCTCGTGCTGGGTGGAGATCAGCACCTTCTCGACCGCCACTGGCACGCCGCCGGAGTACCGGACGGTGACCTGCGTCTTGCCGTCGGGCCTGAGGAAGGGCAGCTGGCCGGATTTCCGCACATACGCCAGCTGCCTGGCCAGCCGGTGCGCCAGCGAGATCGGCATCGGCATCAGCTCGGGCGTCTCGTTCGTCGCGTAGCCGAACATCATCCCCTGATCGCCTGCGCCCACCCGGTCCAGTTCGCTCTCGCTGTACAAACGGCGCGCCTCGTGCGCCATGTCGACGCCCTGGGAGATGTCCGGCGACTGCCGGTCCAGCGCGACCAGAACCGCGCAGGCGTCGCCGTCGAATCCGCACTCGGAGGTGTAGCCGATGTCCCGTATGGTCGACCGGACGATCTCGGGGATATCCAGGTGCGCCGAAGTGGTAATCTCGCCGGCCACAAGCACGAGTCCGGTGGTCAGGACCGTCTCGCAGGCCACCCGGGAATAGGGGTCCGCGGCCAGCGCCGTGTCCAGGACCGCGTCCGATATCTGATCGGCGATCTTGTCGGGATGGCCTTCTGTCACCGATTCGGAGGTGAACAGGAACTCACCCTCGTCGAGGCTGACTGTCATCGCGCAGCAACTCCTCTTTTTCTCTGGTTGGCGGCGATTGTCGATTCAACCGCTTTCGCATGGTCCTCACGCCGCAAGGCCGCCGAAGATATGGACCACGCTCGCGACGTTGTCGCTGCCATGCCATCCTCCGGCGTTCTGGGTCAGCGCGAGCCGGGCCCCGGGTACCTGCCGGTCACCGGCGGTGCCGCGCAGCTGCGCGACCACCTCGACGATCTGGGCCAGGCCGGTGGCGCCGATGGGATGCCCGCGGGCCAGCAGGCCGCCGCTGGTATTGACCGGCAGTGAGCCGCCCAGCGCCGTCTGGCCGCTTCGGATCAGCGCCGGCCCGTCGCCCAGCTTGGCCAGGCCGAGCTGCTCGTATATCACGAGCTCCGCTGACGCGGCCGCGTCATGGACCTCGGCGCAGTCCAGATCGACGGGGTCGATCCCGGCCGCCTCGTATGCGGCTCTAGCCGCCAGGCCGGTCACGCTCGCCTGCCCGTCGGCGGGGGCGGACCTCACGACCGACGCGAGAACGGCGACCACTGGGCTGCCGGGCGGGAGGAGTTCCTCGCTGACCAGGAGCGCCGCGGCCGCTCCGTCGGAGATGGGTGAGCACATCTGCAGCGTGAACGGCCACACGATCTGCCGCGCCGCCAGGACCTGCTCGACGGTGAGCTCGCCACCGTATTGCGCGGCCGGGTTCAGCATCCCGTGCCGCTGGTTCTTGACCACCACCCGGGCGAAGTCGGCACGGGTCGCGCCCGTCTGCTCCATGTACCGCAGCGAGGACTCCGCATACATGTCCATCAGGAAGGACCGGCCGGGCGGCAGGTCGGCGGGCGTGATCTCGACGTCTACCGAGCCGCCGATCGCGGCAAACGACCGGGCCTTGTCCGGGTGCGTCATCTTCTCGGCCCCGACCGCGAGCACGACATCATGGACGCCTGTTGCGACGGCCTGCCAGGCCAGGTGGAAGGCGGTGGAGGCCGAGGCGCAGGCGTTCTCCACGTTGAAGACCGGGATTCCGCCGAAGCCGAGCGGCCGCAGGAGGAACTGCCCGGCCAGCATCTCCTGGCCCGTGATCGACCCGGCGACGGCGTTGCCGAAGTAGCAGGACTGCACCTCGCCGACGGTCTGGCCGGCATCTTTCATCGCCGCGTTGACGGCCTCGGCGGTGAGATCCTTCAGGTTGCGGTCCGGCTGCTTGGCGAATTTCGTCATGCCGGCTCCGGCCACGTAAACGTCCCGCATCTGTCTGCTCCTGACCTCGCGTACGATTCGCTCGGCTAACCGGCTGTCCTGTTCCGCCGCGGTCAGCGCCGGCAGGTGAGGTAAGTCCAGGTGCACGGGAATGAGTCCTGGCCAGGGAACAGCTTTTCCAGGCTGTACCTGATCAGGAACAGGCGCTGGCGCACGGCCTCGTCCGACGGCGGCGTGCCCTCGACCTTTTCCGAGCCGCCGACCCAGCTGAGCACGCCGTCGTTATAGGTGCAGAGCAGCTTGTACCACTCGTCGATCTGAGCGAAAATCGTTTCCTCGAAGATGTGGAGCACCGTGAACCCGGCGTCGCGGAACGACTTCTCATAGAAGTCGAGGGGCCGGACAGGTACGAAGACCTTTTCCCTGAGCTTCTCATGTCTGGACATAAGGGCCGCGTCCTCGAGCGTCTCGCGGTATTCAGCGAACGCTGGCTCGGTGCGTACCAGGTCGGCCGCGATCTCGTTGACCTTGGCCACGGTATCGTCGATAATCCATTCTCCCGGCCGGCCGTTCGGATTATGCATATTGCCGGAGCAGACGAACGCCAGCCCGCCCGGCCGCAGCATGCGCGCCCAGGAGGCCAGCGTCTCGTCTAGGTCGTAGTACAGATGGATGGCGTTGGTTGAGGTGATGACATCAGCTCCGCGGCTGAGCAGGTCCGGCCCGGCGGCCTCGTCGAGCGATTCAAGCCGCTTGGCTGCCTTCAGCCAGTGGAGCAGCCGGAAGGCCACCCGTTCATCGTCACGGAACGATTCCAGCGCGACCCGAAGGAATTTCGGGGACGCATCCACGTTGATTATGCCGACCGAATCATCGAGCCTGGAGAGCAAGCGCCGCGTCAAGATCCCGGTGCCACTTGAATAGTCGACGAGCAGGTCACCGGGTGCCAGCGCGGCGAGCACCTGAGCGATGGTGGGCTCCAGGTTCTTGTACCACCCGTGGTTACCGACGTCGTCGTAGTTAAGGCCGAACTCGTCCACCGGATGGCGTGTCCACTCCTCGTCTGGAATCCGGGCGAAATCCTCCGGCCAGGCAAATTCTGCAGACGACGTAAAACCCGGCCTGCTTCGGACTGACGTGATACTCATGGGTGTCTCCGGTTAGTCGCCGATTTTGTGCTCACGATTATTATCTCTCCGCCCGGGCTATCGGGAACAGCCTGTACTTCGCACAAATTACCTGGGTCGTTCCTTGTGCACACGGCACAGGGAACGGCTAATGGCCACCCTTGTGAATCGGCGCGCAGCACTAATTCCGCGCTGCAATTCTTGTGCCGCCACCACAACACCAGCTATTCCGCCGGGCTTGCCCCGGGCGACAGCGGAAGGACAGGCGCCGGGCCGCGCCAGACAGGGAAGCGCCTGCTCGGGACGGAAATCCGCCAGGACGGGTGCCCTCCGCTCGAAGGTCCGTCAACGGTATACTTGACTCAGACCTCGAGGAAAGCGATGACGTGTGGCATGACTGACGACCGGCGAAGGCTGATGAACCACTCACGTGATGACGCGGAGGACAGCGGCCGTGAGCGGGTAAGCCGAGCCGCGTATGAGCTGTTCAGCCGCGAGGGCGTCCGGGCGGTCGGGGTCGACGCGGTCATCGCCCAGGCGGGCACGGCGAAAATGACCCTCTACCGGAATTTCCCGTCCAAGAACGACCTGATTCTCGAATTCCTTCGGCGTCGTGAGCAGCTATGGACGCGCGGGTGGCTGGAGGCTGAGAGCCGTCGACGCGGCGAAACTCCCCGCGAGCAGCTACTGGCCATTTTCGACGCGTTCTCTGATTGGTTCAGCCAGCCTGACTTCGAGGGCTGCTCCTTCCTGACGACGATGGTCGAAATTAACGACAGAGAGCATCCCGTCTACCAGGCTGCCATTGGGCATCTGGCCAATATCCGAAGCTATATAGAAGAGCTCGCCGCCGCCGCCGGCCTCCGTGATACCGATTCGTTCGCCCGCAAATGGCATATCCTCATGAAGGGCTCCATCATGGCGGCCCATGAGGGCGACATCGCAGCAGCGGCGCGGGCCAAGGAGATCGGCGAGCTCCTGCTCAGAGAGCACGCCATATAGAACGCGGCTAAGGCAGCGGTGGGATGCCCGCGCTGACGTGCAGGCATCCCCCTGCTTGGACAGGTCAGCTGATGCCAAGCTTCTCCGCGGCTAGCCTGGTCCCCTCCACCCGGTTGGCGATCTTCTGCCAGGCGGTGTCGCGGGCGAAGTCCGGCGACCCGTGGCTGGGCTTCTCGTCGATGCTGAACGGCGAGAACCCGCAGTCATCGGTGGAGCCGAGCTGCTCCTTCGGGATGAACCTGGCTGCCCGGATCAGGGCGTCACGGACCTCTTCCGGGCTTTCTACCCGCGGATTCAGCGGGTTGATCACCCCGACGTAGGCCATCTGGGTCACGCCATCGGCGTCGCCGCGCAGGTGCTCGCCGATCAGCTGGTACACCGGGTCCTTGTCCCGCTCGCTGGCCAGCTGGATCAGGAAGTAGCCGGCGTTGATGCCGAACATCGACGGCAGCAGGTCACTGTAGGGCACGTCGGCGCTGTGCACCGAGTCCCGGTCACCGCCCGGGCAGGTGTGAATGCCGATCCTGGCCCGCTCCTCGGCGCTGAACCGGTCCATCACCCGGTTGTTCAGCTCGATGAAGTGCGGCAGCATGTTCCGGCCGGTCCACGGGTTGCGGGGGTCCTGGCGGGTGGCCAGCCGTCCCTCGGTGAAGTCGACGGACACCCGCGCCGCCCCGGCGGCGAAGGCCTGCCTGATGTCCTTCTCGCACTCCCCGACCAGGTCTTCTTCGAACTGGTCCTGGGTGTAGCCGGGGAGTTCTTCGTCCAGCGGGTACAGCAGGGCGAGCATGGACGGGGCGATCACGGCCTGCTTCATCGGCTTGTGCGCCATCGGCAGGGACTTGGCCAGGGTGTCCGCGGCGTAGGTCTTGTACCGGAACGGCCCGCCGGTGAGCCGGGGCAGCTGCCGCTTGTGCCCGTCGGCGAAGATCGCGAAGTACTGCCCGCCGACGCCGGCCAGGTGGTCGGCCAGCCCGGTGCCGGCCAGCGTGTCGGTGATCGCGTAGGTCGCGAAGCTGGACCAGCGCTGCTCGCCGTCGGAGATGATCGGGGCCCCGGTGGCCTCCAGGTGCTCGATCGAGTCCTTGACCGCCTTGTCCTGCTCGGCCTCCAGCTGATCCCGGGTGATCTCACCCGCGTCGTACTGGCCGTACGCCTGCTGCAGCGAGCTCGGCCGCGGCAGCGACCCCACCGGCTCCGTCGGAATTCCCGTCGCCGTTCTCGGATCGTAGTCAGTCATAGCGCTTCGTTCTCCTTAGGTCGTCTGCGAGCGCGGCACTGCGCTACACGGGACGCCAACCCGCGAACCCGGCTGAACCGATGTTCGTTTCAGAGCAGCGCGCACCAAAGCGCCGTGCATTAGAGAGAGACCGGCCTGTCTCATACTGTCTAGCCGGAGCATAAACCCGTTGCCAGCTACGGTCAACGGGGTGTTACCCAGGTATTTCGCAGTTGGTCCTTGGCCCGGCCGCGGTCGGCGAGTACTGTGAGAGAGACCGGCCTGTCTCTTATGGTGATCAGCTGATAGAGAGGTCAGCCTGGCATCCGGGGAGAGCGGCTCAGGCTGCCTTCAGCTGGTCGTGGCCTTTGGTGGTGCATGATGGACGGATACCTGCGGCCCGATTACTGCCCGGAACGGGAGCTCGAGCTCTACCGTCGCGTGTTGGTGTGCGATGGGGCGATGGGGACCATGCTGCACTCTGCCGGGGTGCCGCTTGACCGGTCGCTATCTGAGCTGAACGTGGTTAAGCCTCACCTCGTGCGTGACCTGCACGCTGCGTATCTGGCGGCCGGCGCGGACATCATTCAGACCAATACCTTCGACGCCAACCGGTTGCGGCTGGCCCGGGCGGGCCTGCAGGAGAGCGTGGCAGAGATCAATCTCTCCGGAGCGCGCCTGGCTCGGGAGGCCGTCCGGGAATCCGGCTCGACAGCGCTGGTCGCAGGCAGCGTCGGGCCCGTGATGAGCGCCGCCGCGCCGCGGATCCCCTACCGCGACCGCGAGCCGATCCTGCGCGAGCAGATCGCCGCGCTGGCCAGCTGGGTAGATCTCATCATGCTCGAGACCTTCGGGGACATCGAGTCGCTAGAACAGGCCGCAACTGTCGCGCTCGCCGAATGCGATCTGCCGGTCGTCGCCCAGCTCACCTTCGGCGATGACGGCCGGACTCTTCGCGGTGAGGAACCACGCGAGGCAGCGGCCGCGCTCGCCGGGCTGCACATCTCGGCGATCGGCGCGAACTGCACCATCGGGCCGGCCGTCCTGCAAGAGGTGGTCGCGGAGCTCGCCGCGGGATGCACGCTGCCGATCAGCGTCCAGCCCAACGCCGGGGTGCCCCGCCGGCTCGGCCGCCAGCTGCGCTACGCACGCAACACCGAGTACTTCGCGGAGGCCGCCCGGCAGTTCGTCGCCAGCGGGGCGACCCTCGTGGGCGGATGCTGCGGCACCACTCCGGCGCACATCAGGGCCGTCGCGCGCTCGGTGAGGCAACTGCAGCCGGGCCGGGTGGCGGGCACCTCGCCCGATCAGCCGCGCCCAGTCATCCGCGCCGTGTCCCCGAAGCCGGACCCTGGGCCCCCTGCGGGGTGGCCGCACCAAGGTCACTTCGTCGTGGTGGCCGGAGTGCGAGCCCCGCGAGGCCAGGACGTAGCACAGTTCACCGCCGACGCGGCCCAACTTGTCTCGGCTGGCGCTGAGATCTTGGCGATCACCGATCAGGAGACATCCGCGGCCCGCGTCAGCCCCGTGGCCGCCGGTGCCGTCCTGCGAGAACGCGCCGGAACCGACGTCATCCTCAATATGGAAACTGCCGGCCGGAGCCTGGCCGCGCTTGAGGCCGACCTGCTCGGCGGCTATGCGCTCGGAGTCCGGGCGGTAGTATGCCGAAGCGGCACCCCATGGGTAGCCGGAGATTACCCCGAACCGTATTCGCCCGGAGACGTCGATTCGGTCCGGCTCATCACCGCGTTGGCGGCCCTTAACGAGGGAGTCGACTGGCGCGGCGTCACCGCACCCGACCGGACCCGGTTCGTGATAGGCGCCTGTGTGCATACTGCGGCCGCCGACACGGGCCAAGAGCTCGGCAGGACCGCGGAAAAAGCGGAAGCAGGCGCCCACTTCCTGGTCACTGACGTGATCTACGACGTCGGCCCGGCCGCGCGCCTGCTCCGCGAGCTGCGCGGCCGCGGCGTCGACCTGCCGGTCATCGCGGCATTCGCGCCGTTCGGAGACCCGAAGGCGATCACCCGGCTTATCCATGAAGTCCCCGGATCCGCACTGCCATCCGGGGCAGGCGCTACGCGAGCCACCCCCCGCAACGAGCCGGCTGACCCTGTTTCCGCGGTACTGGACAGCGTCGCCAGCCTGGCCGGCCTGATCGCTGGCGTCCTCATCCACGCGCCGAGCAGGCCAGATGAGCGGCTAACCGACCTGATCACCGGGCTGGCCGCCGTACGGCGGGCGTCATGAACGCGGCCAGGAACGGCGCGGTGGCGGGGTCAGGCGCCGACTCCGGCCCTGGCACCCGGGCCGTGAGCCCCATGGCCGACGCGGATCAGCTTCCCGGCATGATCTCTGGACTGTCGCGGCAGAACTCTGTGTACCGGCGCATGATGGCAGTGTGCGACAGGGTCGCCGGCGCCGCCGTGCAGGGCGCCGATGCCCCCGAGCTGACCAGGATCTTCGCCGCCACGGCCGGGAAGACCGTCATGCTGCTTGATCCGGAATTCCGGCCCCAGGCCCAAGCAGGCAGCGGCGCCACGGCCGGCCCGATGCAGCGCTGGGAACCGGGCGACGCCAGCATCGCGAGCATGCTCCGGGTGCTCGCTTCCGAACGGAAGCCGCTTCGGGTGCCGCCCGTGCCAGGATCGGCCCTCCCTTACGGCTGCCTGGCCACGCCGGTCATGGTGGGCGAGGCTGTCCTGGCGTATCTGCTGGTGCTGGACGAGACTGTCACCGAGGCCGACGATATTGACCTCGTCATCACCAGCTACGCGGCGACCTTGTTCGCCCTCACCCTGGCCAGGGAGCAGACCAGCCTGGAACTCGGCCAGCGCTACCAGGGCGCGATCCTGGACGCCCTAGTCAGCGGGCACTTCCTGGACAGTCACGACGCCCGCCGCAAGGCCCGTAGCCTAGGCGTCGCCGATGCTGAGCCCTACCGGGTGGCCGTGGCACGGGTGAACGCCCACCGAGCCGTCCCCGGCCGTACCGGCGACCGCGGGTCGGCTGAGGAAGCGCTGAGCCGCCTGGCCGGCTCAGTGCGGTGCGCGGCCGTCATCCGCGGCCCCGAACTGGTGATGCTGCTGCCTGAGCAACCGGACGGCAGCGCGCCGGACCGCGGCGGCGGCACCACGACCGTCCCGGTGAGCCACGTCCCCCTGCTCTTCCCGCCGCAGGCGGCCGGAAATCAGCTCACCTGCGGGCTGAGCGAACCCACCGAACGGCCAGAACTGGCGCCGCGGGCCTTGCTCCAGGCCCAGCACGCCATCGACCTGGGCATCCGCATCGGGCGCGCCGGCCAGACCATCAGTTACTCCGAACTCGGCATCTACCGGCTGCTGCTGCAGATAGGCGACATGCATCAGCTGTGGCAATTCGCCGAGGACGTGCTCGGTCCCCTGATCGACCACGACGCCAGGCATAAGGTGGACCTGTTCAGCACTCTATCGATCTACCTGAACCAGCACGAGAGCCTCAAGCAGACCGCCCGGGTACTCCGCGTCCACGTCAACACCGTCTCCTACCGCATCCAGCGCATCGAAGGGCTGACGTCCCTGGACCTCGCCAACCCCGACCACCGGCTCAGCGCACACGTCGCCGCCAAGATTATCGAGTCACGGATGGCAGCCGAACATTAACGCGGCCAATCGGGTTATGCACCGACAGCGCACGGAATGCCTTGTGCCCTAGGTTTCCCCTCGTAACGTGGACACATCGCCTTAAGTGAGGAGGGGAAACCCAGAACCCGCCGCCAGAACAGGGGTTCTGCGTTCCGGCTCTTGGTGGGGCCAGCACAGTAGTGGCGAGGTCGACCGCGATCCGCTTTCAGCCACGGCGCGTGGGTCCCGGTTGGCAAGCCGGCCGCTTGGGTTTCGGGCGTGGCGAAAACGGGGCTGAGTCGCATCGCTGCCCGCCTTGCCGGGCGGGGCACCCCAGTCAGCGGTGCCAGCGCGTGCTGGCCGCGGCGGGCGGGCCCGGGTGGTGCTAGCTGCTGCGCGGCATCGGGCCGGGGTCCGGCCGTGGGGGCTGCTCGCCGGATGGGAGAGCCGGGGTTGGTGCGGCTGGCGGCGTATCTGGGGGGTGGCCGTCTGGGCGGCTGGCGGGCTGGTCGTGGGGGTGTGCTGGTTGCGTGGTGTGTGGTTCGGGGGCGAGCAGGTTGATGCGGTCGCCGGGGGTCAGGATGATGCCGGGGTCGGGGTCGCGGAGGGTGTGGTTATCCAGGACGGTGACCGGGATCCAGCCGGGCGGCCAGGTGGTGTCGCCGAGTGCCTGGCCGGCGGCGGGCGAGCCGGCGGAGATGGTGATCTCCAGGATCTGGTAGCCGGGCAGCGGGGTCGGCGGCTGGCCGGGGGCGGCCTGCGGGAGGGAGACGGCCGGGTCGGCGGCCTGTTGTCCCTG
>JBAUAY010000555.1:0-2209 GCA_049676235.1 Streptosporangiaceae bacterium | reverse complement strand
GCGCTATCGGTGCCGGCCGGCTGGCTCTCGGCGGGCGGCCGGCGGCCCGGCTCGCTGGGCGACGCCCCGGCCGCCCGGAGCAGGTCGATGGCGCCTTCCAGTTCGGTGAACGCGGCATCGAGCACGTCGCCGGGCTCGGCGCCCTTCGACCTGGCGGCTTGTTGTAGCGCGGCGTATCGCGCCTCCAGCTCGGTGAGCTGGTCGGACCCTGGCGCCTCGGTCATGTCGTGATCCGCGGGTTCCGGCGGACCGCGATCATCGCGACATCGTCCTCCCGGGGGCCGAAAATGGACATCAGGTGATTGCTGAAGGCCTCCACCTCGGCGCCGCTGACTTCCTGGGCGGCGACGCGCAGCTTCTCCAGGTTGACGTCGAGGAAGACGTTCCGGTCCTCCACCAGGCCATCGGTTATCAGCAGCAGGGTGCCTCCCGGCGGCAGCGACATCGTTTCCACGTGCGGCTCATGCATGGGCAGCCCGAGCAGCAGACCGCCCTCGCCCACGTAGACGGCGTCCTGGCCGTCGACAAGCAGCGGGGGCATGTGCCCGCAGTTCACGATCTGCGTCTCACCCGACGCGGGGTCGAGCAGCGCGAGGCACAGCGTGGCGATGACGCCCGGGTGGTAGCGCGTCAGGACCTCGTTGATCAGCCCGGTGATGGCCAGCGGGGAGTGCCCCTCGATGGCGAAGGCGCGCAGCGCGTGCCTGAGCTCGCCCATCACCGTCGCCGCGAGCAGGGAGTGCCCCTGCACGTCGCCGATCGCGACCAGGACCTTGTCCCGCCAGCGCAGCGCCTCGTAGAAGTCACCGCCGACCTCGGCCTGGTCACTCGCCGGGATGTAGCGGAACGACATGGCCAGGCCCGGCACCTCGGGCCGCGTCATGGGCAGCAGGCTGCGCTGCAGGGTCAGCGCGACCAGGTGCTCCTCGGCGTAGGAGCGCAGCGCCTCGACGGCCAGCGCGACGAGTTGTACCAGCTGGCGCAGGATCTGCAATTCCTCCTCGCCGGGCAGGCCCGCGGGGTCGACCGCCATCGCCACCGGCGGCCGGTCCGGCTTCGGCCTGACCGCTGCGACGAAGACATCGGACCGCAGCGTGCTGTCCGGAACCAGCCGCAGCCAGTCTTCGCGCAAGAGCGCCGTGGCCGCGCTGGCCTGGCCGGGACCCAGGACCTGCCCGGCCACGCGGTCCACCTGGCCTGGGGGGGCGCCGCGCTGTCTCGGCTCGGAGTGCTCGGGAGAGGCCGACGTCCGGCGGATCTGGCCGTCGGGCATCTCCAGGAAGAGAACGGCCTGAGCCGCGAATATCCGCGCCGCTCCGGCGGCCGCGGCCCGCGCCAGCCCGTCAAAGGTATCGGCCGCGTTGATGTCGAGGGCTACGCTGGTCAGCGCGGCGAGCAGGGCGGCTGTCCGTTCGGCGCGCTGCCGGGCCCGGTAGTACCGCAGCGCGGCCACCACCACGGCGAGCAGTTCCTCGGGTTCGGTCGGCTCGGTCAGGTAGGCGTCGGCGCCCTGGGTCAGGCCCCGGGCGCGGTCGGCGACCTCGATCGCGGTGGCGGAGACCTGGATGACGGGGAGGGCGGCGGTACCGGGGTCGTCCTTGATCCGCCGGCAAACCTCATAGCCGCTGATGTCGGGCAGGTTGACGTCGAGCAGGACCAGTTCGGCGGCGCTGACCTTGTCCAGGGCCTCACGCCCGGTGCCGGCCTCGATCACGGTGTGACCCGCCCGCCGCAGCCAGGTCGTCAGCAGGTAGCGCTTGGCCTCGTCGTCGTCGACGACGAGCACGACCGCCGGGGCGTCGGTCATGGCGCACCCCGGATTACCCCGCGGATGGTGAACTCCAGTCGCTCCCTGGTGAGTTCGTCTTTACGCAGCAGGGCCGCCGCCCGCGGCGGCGGTGGCACGTCGGCGCCGGTGATGATGATCGCGGGTACCGAGGCGGGCAGCCGGGCCAGCAGCGCGGCGCCGTCCAAGCCGGGCATCCGCATGTCGGCCAGGACCAGGTCCACCGGGTTCTCGGCGACGATCGCCAGCGCCCGGCTACCGTTCTCGGCCTCGACGACGTGGTCCGCGATTCCGGTCAGCATTCCTCTCAGCGCCTGCCGGAAGGCGGCGTCGTCGTCGGCTAGGACGACCGTACCGACGGCCGGGGTTTCCTGCGGCAAGTCGAGCACCACCGTGGTGCCGGCGCCGGGCTCACTGGTCAGC
>JBAUAY010000554.1:0-6026 GCA_049676235.1 Streptosporangiaceae bacterium | reverse complement strand
CCAGGCCAGCCGCGCGTACGTCGACCAGACGATGGTCCTGGAGACCACGTTCGGGACGCAGGCCGGCACTGCGGTGCTGACCGACGCCCTGGCCGTGGGCCTCAACGACCGTGGCCACCACCTGGGCACCGGGTCGCCGGGAGTTCTGCTGCGCCAACTCACGTGCACCGTCGGGGAAATCGACGTCGATGTCAGCTATGCGCCGCGGCCCGAATACGGGCTGATCTACCCGATCCTGGAAGCGGTGGCCGGAGGCATCGCCGCCCGCGGCGGTGCCAGCCGACTCCTGCTTTCCGCGTCCGCCGGTTTCCAGGTCGCCGGGGACACCGCCACCGCGCAGCTCCACCTGGTCGCCGGGCAGACTGTGAGCTTCGCGCTCCAGTACGGGCAGATGCAGGAGCCGCCGCTGGCCGCCTGGGAGGCCGGCCAGATCGCCGCCCGCCTGCAGGACACCATAGAAGGATGGCGCTCCTGGTCCGCTCTGCACCAGGCCTATCAGGGGCCCTGGCGCGACCTGGTGCAGCATTCCGGCCGGGTCCTGCAGGCGCTCACGTTCGCCCCGACCGGGGCCATCGTGGCCGCGCCCACGACCTCGCTGCCGGAGGCGGTCGGCGGCGAGCGAAACTGGGATTACCGCTATACCTGGGTGCGTGACGCCAGCCTGACCATGGAGGCCCTGTGGGTGGCGGCGTGCCCCGACGAGGCCGGCAAGTTCTTCGGCTTCCTGGCCGACGCCGCCGCATCTGAGCTGCGGCGGGGGAAGGACCTGCAGATCATGTTCGGGGTCGGCGGCGAGCACGACCTCTCCGAACGGGAACTGCCGCACCTGGCCGGCTGGCGGGCCAGCCGGCCGGTGCGGATGGGCAACGGCGCGTGGACCCAGCGCCAGCTTGACGTGTACGGCGAGTTGCTCGATGCCGCGCAGCGGCTGGCCGACCAGCTTGGTGAACTCGACTCGGTCACCCAGCAGTTCCTGGCCGCCGCGGCGGATATGGCCGCAAGCCGGTGGAACGAGAAGGACCAGGGAATATGGGAAATCCGCGGCGAGCCGCGGGACTTCCTGTACTCCAAGCTCATGTGCTGGGTCGCGCTCGACCGGGCCATCGCCCTCGCCCCGCGGCTCGGTGCGGAAAACCGGACTAAGGCGTGGGCCGCCGTCCGCGACCAGATTCGCGTCGCCATCCTGGAACGAGGCTGGAACGACCAGGCAGGTGCCTTCACCCAGGCCTTCGGCAGCGAGGATCTGGACGCCTCCAGCCTGATGCTGGCCATCACCGGTTTCCTGCCCGGGGACGACCCGCGGATGAAGGCCACCGTCGATGCGATCGCCGACCGGCTGACCGACCAGCGCGGCCTGGTGTACCGCTACCTGGCTCATGATGGCCTGGCCGGCGGGGAAGGAACCTTCCTGCTCTGCACGTTCTGGCTGGCGCACGCGCAGGCGCTGGCCGGAGAGCTGGACCAGGCGACCGCGACGTTCGAGCGCGCCGTGGCGGCCATCAACGACGTGGGCCTGCTAGCCGAGGAAGTCGACCCTGGCAGCGGTGAGATGATCGGCAACTTCCCGCAGGCGTTCAGCCATATCGGCCTGGTCAACGCGGCCTGGGCCATCTCTCAGGCACAGGTACGCGCGGCCGAGCCGGATGCCCGACTCGGTCAGGCCATCGCACCGTCACCGTACCCAGCACAGATGACCCGGCCCGGGTCTGGGACCGACGCGACCAGCCACATGGGACAGTGACACCACCGTCCGTTCGGGGAATTGAAATACTGCGGCCGAACGAGTGAGCAGTACCGCCTCCTTGTGTCATTACGAGCCGTTAGTCGGCGTCAGCCTGATCGACCCGGCCGGGGTGGCGGCTTGCGAGTCAGAGGATGATCTGCTGGGGTGGTTGTCATGACCAATCACCCCACGACACAGACCCCGCCACCCGACCACGACTGGGACTGGACCAGCGACGGCAAGTACCCCCTCGCCGAGCTGGCTAGCTCGCACAAAACCGATGTCGCCACGCTGCTGTGGAAGACGCTCGCCTCCCACACCCAGCCCGCCTTCAACACCTACGTGGACTCGGGCCTGTGGAACGCCCTGGTCCCGGCCAAGATCATCATCCGGTTCCCCGCCGGGCACTAACCCGGTGCCCGGGCCCGTGCTGCCCGGGGACGTGCTCGCCGAGCGCGGCGCGAGCCTGCCGTACGGCTGTGACGCCCGCACGCCGCTGCACGAGATGCTGGCCGACCCCCAGGCCCAGGGACGAAACTAATCGTGCTCGGCGAGCGGGCCTCTCCGGCGCTGGAACGGAGGCATCCGGTCTACCGGCTTGGCCGGTAGGTCGATGCCCGCCGTGGTGATGAGCTTGACGAGTTCGTCATGCGTCATGCGCGAGTTGCCGGGAGACCACTAGGTCATACCCCGGCTTTCGAGGTCAGTCTACTTCTTCGCTGCCCTGATCCGGGCGCGGACCCGGGCTAGTCTGCTCGCCATGCGACCGCACGAGTTTTGTCAGGCCAGCTTTTTATAGACTGTGTTGCGGTTGCCTGAGAGGGCGAGCAAGAACCTGCCCTCGCGCGGGCAGGTGGCCGTCCACGGAACGATCAATGGCGTCGAGTTCCAGACGGTGCTCGAACCAGACGGACATTCTGGCCACTGGATGAGGGTCGATGACACGCTGCAGCACGCCGCTGGCATCAGCGCGGGTGACACTGCGACGCTCGACATCGAGGTGACCAAGGATTGGCCAGAGCCGAGCCTGCCCCAGGATCTTGCGGAAGCTCTGGCAGTCGCTCCGCAGAAGATTCAGGACCTGTGGCACGAGATCACCCCGATGGCGCGCTGGGAATGGGTGCGTTGGGTCAACGCCACGAAGAACCCCGACACGCGCAGGCGACGGGTCGACGTGAGCATCTCGAAGATGAACAGCGGGAAGCGACGGCCCTGCTGTTTCAACCTCTCCGCATGCACCGACCCGGACCTGTCGAAGAATGGGAGGCTCCTCCAGCCAGGGGACGACCGCCCCTGATCCGCGATCCCGCGGGCAGAGTCAGCCGAGCAGGCCACAAGCCGACCTTGGTTCAGAAGAACCCGAGGTTAGGAAGGAGCCCGGCGACAGCGTCAATGATGTGGCCGGCGGAGAACAGGGCGCCCAGCGTCGACGGGCGCGAGGAGCAATGGCGGTGCACTGGACAGCCGCTGAGTACTCAGGGTAGGAGTGCTGATCGGCTTGCTGCCCGGCCTGACAGCCGTAGTTGACGTCAGCGAAATCGATCTCGGTCATGGTGCCCTCCAGGAGAACTGGCCGCTCGCGGACTCAGGGGCAATGCGATGCCGGGCCTGAGACCGCGCCGACGGCTTGAACTGGCCGTGAGCGGTACGGGATGGCCGGGTTTGAGGTGGCGGGGATGCCGGGTTAGCCTGGGTGATGGCAGGAGCGCCTGCCTGACTCCGAGCTGTCCGCGGCCCGCGCCCGCGGCGGCGGTGAGGACAAGGGCCGCTGGTTCGCGCTGTCGGTACGACCTGTCACTGCCAGGCCAGGCGATCAGGGCGCGGGACAGCATCGCCGCGAGGGACATGGCGTGACTGACGACAGCGCGTTCAAGAAGCAGGTCCGGGCCCGGATGGCCGAGACCGGGGACAACTACACCGTCGCCCGCCGGGCGGTCATCGCCGGGCGTGACCCCGGCCAGCCGCCGGCGGCACTGCGGGTATACCTGAACCCGCACGTGGACCTGGCACTGACCCACGAGGCGGCCCGCGCTTATGAGGCCGCTGACGAGCAGGGCCAACGGGACATGGCGAACCGGCTGCTGGCCGACCACATCGAACTGGCCGGGATCAGGGAAGCCGGAATCGCCGCCGGCTCGGAGCTCGAGACGGTCCAGGACCTGTGGATCGACCAGATCTTCGACGCGATACACCGGCGGATACCACGGGCGGCCGGGATAACCAATATGGCGGTCAGCGGGGACCTGGACCACGTCAAGGTTGATATCTACGCCCGCCGGCCGGGCCTGGTACACGGCCACGGTCATGCGGAAGAAGACCGGCTCCGCGCCGAGCTGGAGGACCTGACCGGCAAAACAGTGCAGTTGAACATACTGGAGACCCGCCCGGAAAAAGGACGGAAGGAAATACAGATAGGGCCAGGGGATACAGCCGGCTGAGGACCGCAGCCGACGTCCGCCGACCAGTTCGCTAAAGCCATCCAGGTATTGCAGACCCGCAAGGCATAAGCGGGTTGGAAAGGGCTCACTAAATGACTTTATCCTGTGTAGCGGTCCCGGTACTCGCCTTGAAGCGTTAATTAGTTCTTCTTCCAGGCCCGTACATAGTCTACCTTCATAATCTGTGGCACAGATACCGGGCCACCGACGTTGTCGAGCGGTCCCGTCGAGTAAGTCAATAGTATGCGCATGGGTGAGCTGACGATTCCCCGGGTAATCGTGCCGACGAGTTTCCCATCGTAGTAGTACCGGATGTAGCCGGGCTCCCAGTCGACGGCGTAGATGTGCCAGCCGGTGTAGTCCTGTCCCTGCTGGAAGCCGCCCTGCCAGATGGGAGTGCTGCCGTCCGGGTACATGAAGTGCCAGCCGGCGGCGCCGTGAAAACCTTCGAAGACATCGATCTCCCCGCCGGCCGGCCAATTGTTACCGGTCAGCCAGAAGGCGCCCCAATTATAGATGGTGCCGTTCGAACCGGGGGAGTAGATGCGGGCTTCGTAGTAGCCATAGGTCTGACTGAAGAGACCGCTCGTACTCATCTGGGCGCCCGTGTACTGGTAGTTACTGCCGCCGGCCGAGCACGATGTGTCCTGCAGGGCCAAATGTAGGTAGCCACCGCTGACCGATACACTGCCAGGCGAGTAGCAGGCGTACTCCTGGGGGTTATTCGGCCGCCGCGGTCCTTCGACAACCCACTTCGAGGTGTCGATGCTCGTACTATTGAACTCGTCATCAAACGTTGGCGACCCCCAACCACTGGCACCGGTTGTCGCACTGCCGATGCAGGGAGCGACCACACCGTCGTAGGTGCAGCCGCCGTTGGCACTTCCCGCGCTCGGACCGGAACTGCTGCTTCCGCCCGGCGCCGCGTTCTCGAACCAGTCCTCGCTTGGCTGGCTGCCCGCCTTGCAGGTCACGGCAGCGACCGTGGTGCCGCCGGTATTGCTGCAAATGCCACGCGGCTGAAGCCACGATGGCTGCGGCGGAAGGAGCGCATGTGAATTACCCCCATTTAGTTATCGGCTATTGGAACAGATTATTGCCATGATGTCGTGTTTATGTGAATAGAGCCAGGCGTGGCGTTGGAGCAGTTGTCCGCTCTGGTGTCTCCAGTCTGTACCGCTCGATTGAGTGACTGACCTGCGCTTTCGTCAGCAGGCCAGGCTCGCCACCGGGCGCGTGTCAGGGTGGGGGTGGCGCCAGGCCCTGCAGCGCCAGGCCAACCAGGCGGCTGATGGTTTCCTCGTCGGGCGGAGAACCGCGCAGCCACCGGTAGGCCACCGGGCCGAACAGCAGGTCGAAGGCCAGCTCGGGGTCGACGTCGGCGCGGATCTCGCCGCGCGCGGCCGCCCGGTGCAGCATGGCGTACGCGGCCTGCAGCCGCGGCTTGAAGTACCGCTCCCGCAGCTGGGCCATGAGGTCCTCGCCGGTGGTCAGGTACGTCGCGACCACCGGCAGCAGCCGCTCGATGGAGCCTTGCCCGCGGCCGGTCATGTCGACCCACAGCGCGATCATGTCGGTGCGCAGGTCCCCGGTATCGGGGACGGCGGGCTCTGGCAGCGAGCGGGTCAGCGCCTCCACCACCAGCGGCACCTTGGACGGCCAGCGCCGGTAGATGGCGGTTTTGGCGGCCCCGGCCCGGACCGCGACCGCCTCCATGGTCAGCTCCTCGAAGCCCGCCTCGTGCAGGATGTCCAGGGTGGCACGGAGGATAGCGTCCTCCACGTCGCTGCTGGTCCGCCTGCTGCGGCGGCCCGGCTCGCGGACCACCGCAGCCGCCTTCGGGCTCATGCCGCCTGGCTCCGGGC
>JBAUAY010000553.1:0-5427 GCA_049676235.1 Streptosporangiaceae bacterium | reverse complement strand
GAGGTCGGGCCGGGCAGGCAGGTCAGCCATGACGTCTCCCTGATCACCCGGTGGTCCGCGTCCGGGCCGGAAGAGAACGTCACCTTCAACGGCCTGCTACGTGCTGACGGAGGTGGACTCTGTCCTGTCCGCGGACCCGGCGGCGCCCTCCAGCGCCTGATGCTCATCGTATCTGCCCGGGCCGATCTCAGCGCAACAGCGGATGGCGGCAGGGTCGCTGCGTTCTTCCCGCACCGCCAGCATCTCGCCGGGGGTCACCCCGGCGAGTCAGTGACGGCTCAGGAGCACCGCCGCGTCAATCGTCGTGCGTTGTGACGCTGGCCTGGCTGAATCGGCGGCCCCAATCGTGGACCCGATCAAGTAGTTCAGGTGGGGAGATCACCTGGAAGCTTGCGCCGACCGCGCCCAGCGCCATGACGGGCCAGTCCAGTGAGTCGGCCGTCATGCGCACCCGGCAGCGGGTGGCGTCCATGTCCTCGACGGCAGCCCACTGACCAATCCGCTGGCGTACGGCCGCGGTTGGAGCTTGAATGAGAACCTCGACGTCGTATGCGGCGCTTGCGCTGTCAACGCCGGCCCGGACGAAGGCGGCGGCGTCGGCGGCGGGCAGCGTGCGGGGCCGGAATCGTGTCCCGGTGCCGCGTGGTGCGGTGAGGCGGTCCAGGCGGAAGCTGCGCCAGTCGTGCCGGCCGAGGTCGTAGCAGGCCAGGTACCAGCGGCGGCCGAGCAGGACCATGCGGTGTGGTTCCACGTGGCGGCCGCTGTGCTGGCCGTCGGCTGCGGTGTAGGAGAAGCGGAGCCGTTCGCTGTCCCGGCAGGCCAGCGCGACGGTGGTGAGGATGCCCGGGTCCACGCTCGCCTGGGCCGGGCTCCCCCAGCTTGCGGGCACCGTCATCGCGCCCAGCGCCTCGACCTGGCGCCGCAGCCGGGCCGGCATGACCTGTACCACTTTGGCTAGCGCGCGCACCGAGGATTCCGCGATGCCCTCGACTGCACTCTGCGCGGCCGCTTGCAGGCCGATGACCAGGGCAACGGCCTCCTCATCCTCGACCAGCAGCGGTGGCAGCGCGGTGCCCGCGGCCAGTTGGTAGCCGCCCTCGGCGCCGCGCTGGGCCTGAATCGGGTAACCCAGCTCACGCAGCCGGTCGATGTCCCGGCGCAGGGTGCGCGGCGAAACCTGCAGCCGTCCGGCCAGTTCAGGACCCGGCCAGTACCGGCGCGCTTGCAGCAGTGACAGCAACCGCAGCGTGCGCGTACTGGTACTGGCCATGTCACCATCATCGGGTAATTCAGGTCAGGAAGTGGCCGCTATGGCCCGTAGCGTGGGCTTTGACCAGTAACGAAATCCCGTCCCGTATCCACGAAAGGCCAGATCATGACCACGAGCACCCCGATCACTGACGGCCTGGCCGCTAGCGGCCCGGCTGACGCATCCACTGCCGACGGCGAGCGCGCGGACCTGCTGGCCGCCCTGGCCAAGAACCGCCACTTCCTGCGCTTCACCACGCGCGGCCTCACCGACGAGCAGGCCAGGCAGCGCACCACCGTGAGCGAGCTATGCCTGGGCGGCCTGATCAAGCACGTCACGGCCGCCGAGCAGGGCTGGGCGAACTTCATCGTGGAGGGCACCTCGGCGATGAAGAACTTCACCGCCATGACCGAGGACGACTATGCGCAGCGAGCTGACCAGTTCCGGCTGCTGTCCGGCGAGACGCTGGCCGCCGTCCTGGCCGACTACGCCGAGGTGGCCCACCGGACCGACGAACTGGTCGCCAGCCTGCCCAGCCTGAACGCCGGGCACCCTCTGCCGAAGGCCCCCTGGTTCCAGTCCGGCGAATCGTGGTCGGCCCGCCAGGTGCTCCTGCACGTCATCGCGGAAACCGCACAGCACGCCGGCCACGCCGACATCATCCGCGAATCCCTGGACGGGGCCAAGTCCATGGGCTGAACCCGGGAACCGCCGCGGACCCGGTCCTCCGGCACTGCGGATCAGGGCCCGGGTTCGGCCAGCGGGCTCTTGTCGCGCTGGTGATAACCGGCGGTCATGCCGCCGTCGACCAGGAGCGACGTCCCGGTGATGAACTCCGCCTCGTCGCTCGCGTAGAAGACCGCCGCGGCGGCAACGTCGCGGGCCTCGCCGATCCGGCCGATCGGCGGGATCGGCCAGTCGCCGCGCTCGGGCCGGTCTTCTTCCCCCGGCGGGGCCATGTGCCGCATCCCGGGCCAGGTGTCTCCCGGGCAGAGCACATTCGAGCGCACGCCGTCTGGGCCTCCCTCCAGCGCCAGCATCTTCCCCAGCATCACCACCGCCGCCTTCGACACCGAGTACAGCCCGATGGACTGCTCGCCCCAGATGCCCGCGTCGGACGCGATGTGGATCATGCAGCCACGACGGCTGGCCAGGTACGGGTACGCGGTCCGCGCGTACAGGAAGTAGCCCCGCACGTTCACGTCCATCACCCGGTCCCAGTCCGCCAGGGGCGTTCGCAGCAGGCCCGCCTCAACCCCGATCCCGGCGTTGTTAACCAGCACATCGAGAGTCCCGAGCTGCTCGACGGCCAAATCCACCGAACGCGCTACAGCAGCAGGATCGCCAGCGTCAGCGGCCACGAACCAGCTCGGGCCGACATCGCGGAGCACCCCCTCCGCGCGCAAGCCCAACTCCTGATTCCGTCCGGTCACCACCACCCTCGCACCCTCTCGCAGGAACCTGCCGGCAATGGCAAAGCCGATGCCGGTGGTGCCCCCGGTGACCAGCACCTGCTTACCCTGCAGCCGCCCCGTGCCGCCGGTCACGTCCATCTGATGCAACTGCTTTCCGTCAATGAGGCTGCCAGACCCCGGGAACTGTCGAAGGCACCATTGTGCCGCCACACCTGCTGGATCTTCTGAGTGCGTGACATTGTCTTACGCCGGGTCAGGCCACTCCGGCCTGGCCGGGCCGGCACCTGGGAACATGCATGCTGGCTGGTTTGTTAGACTTACGAACTGTAAGAGCTTCGTACTATCGGGGATGAAGACGTGACCGACCCGGGCTCGGGCGCTGAGACGCTGGACATGCAGACCGCGCAGGCGGCCGTGCTCACCGTGATGCGCCTGTTCCGGGCGCTGGAGCGGGTCGAGACGGGCCTGACTCCCCAGCAGTACCGCATCTTGAAGCTGGCTGGCGCCGGCGGCGAGCGTTCCGCCCGGCTGGCCGAGCGGCTGGCCGTCGCCAAGCCCACGCTGACCGCCACCGCCGATGGCCTGGTCGCTGCGGGCTATGCCCAGCGCGAGGCCGAGCCCGGCGACCGGCGGGTCGTGAGGCTGTGCCTGACGGCAGCTGGCCGGGATGCCCTCGAGCGCGCCGACGCGGCCTACGCCGACTGGCTCGGCCCGCTGCTCGGCGCGACCGGCGACACGGCCGGGGTGCTCGAGGCCTTCCGCGACCTCGACGAGGCGATGGATGAGCGGCGCCGTGCCCGGAAAGGGGCGGCATGAGGGTGCGCGGACACGGGACGACAGCGGGACCTCCCGTGACGACGGCATCTCCCGCGACAGCGGCGGGCGGCGGCCATCCCCGGGCGCAAGATGCCTGGCTGCGGCGGCTGGCCGCGTACTGCTGGCGGCACCGCCGCCTCGAAATCATGGCGCTGGGCGGCTCGCTGCTGGCCACGCTCGTCCAGGCGAGCATCCCGCTGATCATGGCGTGGATCGTAGACAGCGCGATCCTTGACCACCGCGAGCCGATCTGGCTGGGCGCCTCGGTGCTCATCGTTGCCGGGCTGCTCAGCTTCGCTGGCGTCTACACCCGGCGCTACCGGGGCGGACAGCTATCGCTAGAGGTCCAGCACGACATGCGGACCGAACTCTTCCAGTCGCTGGAGCGGCTGGACGGGGCCCGCCAGGACCAGTTGCACACCGGGCAGATCGTCAGCCGCTCCATTTCTGATCTCAACATGGTCCAGAGCCTGCTCAGTCAGATGCCGATGCTGCTCGGCAACGCCCTGCTGTTCGTGCTGTCGATCAGCATCATGGCCTACCTGTCGCCAGTGCTCACCCTGGTCGCCCTGGCGATCGCGCCGGCGCTCTGGCTGATCGCGATCGCCTCGCGGCGCAAGCTCTTCCCCGCCAGCTGGGACGCGCAGCAGAAGGAGGCGCAAGTCGCGGGCGTCGTCGACGGCGCGGTGACAGGCGTGCGCGTGGTCAAGGGCTTCGGGCAAGAGGAACAGGAGATCGAGCGGCTGGAGGGGGTCAGCACGCGGCTGTACTCCGCCCGGCTGCGCGTCGTCCGGCTGACGGCCCGGTATAACCCCGCTTTGGGTGCCGTTCCCATGTTCGGCCAGGTCGGAGTCCTCGCGCTGGGCGGCTGGCTGGCCCTGCGCGGCTCGATCGAGATCGGGGTCTTCCTCGCCTTCTCCCTCTACGTCGGGCAGATGGTCGCGCCCGTGCGCGCACTGACCAGCCTGATCACGATCGGCCAGGAGGCGCGGGCCAGCGTGATCCGGGTCTACGAGGTGATCGACTCCAAGCCGGTTGTCAGCGAGAAGCCCGGCGCGGTGGTCTTGCCGCCGGGGACGCCCGACGTCGAGCTGGACCACGTGGCGTTCGGCTACCTGCCGTCCGAGCCGGTGCTGCGAGGCCTGTCGCTGCACGTGCCGCCGGGCCAGACGCTCGCCGTGGTCGGCACCTCAGGCTCGGGAAAGTCAACGATTTCCCTGCTGCTGCCCCGCTTCTACGACGTCAGGGGCGGCGCGATCCGGATCGGCGGCCAGGACGTCCGCGACCTGACGCTGGACTCGCTGCGCGCCTCGATCGGGCTGGTGATGGAGGACAGCTTCCTGTTCTCTGACTCGATCCGCGCCAACATTTCCTACGGCCGGCCCGACGCCACGCAGGAGCAGATCGTCGCGGCGGCCAGGGCCGCTGAGGCTGACGAGTTCATCACCAGCTTGCCGGGCGGCTACGACACGGTGATCGGCGAGCAGGGCCTGACCCTGTCCGGCGGCCAGCGGCAGCGGGTGTCGCTGGCCAGGGCGCTGATCACCGATCCGGCCGTCCTGATCCTGGACGACGCCACCTCGGCGATCGACGCCGGGATCGAGGCGCAGATCCACGCCACCTTGCGCAAGGTCATGGCCGGACGCACCACGCTGCTGATCGCGCACCGCCGCTCGACGCTCCAGCTGGCTGACCGGATCGCCGTCCTTGACGAGGGACGACTGGTCGACGAGGGCACGCACGAACAGCTGACCGCGCGCTGCGCCCTGTACCGGCTCCTGCTGTCCGGACCTGGCGAGGACGCCGAGGGCGTTGACGCCGGCGAGCTCGCCTATCACGAGAACGCCGGCCGGGGCGCTCCCGACGCCGGGCGGGAGCGTGCCTCCGGCACGGTGACCCCGAGCCTGTGGGAGGCCGGCTACGACGCGGCCGGGCTCAGTCCGGCGG
>JBAUAY010000552.1:0-1881 GCA_049676235.1 Streptosporangiaceae bacterium | reverse complement strand
GAGGAGGGCGCCGTCGTCGGGGACGAGTGCGTGATCGAGCCCGAGGCCTACCTGTCCGCCGCGGTCAAGGTCTACCCGTTCAAGACCATCGAGGCCGGCGCGGTGGTCAACACCAGCGTCATCTGGGAGTCCAGGGGACAGCGCACCCTGTTCGGCCCGCGCGGCGTGTCCGGCCTGGTCAACGTGGAGGTCACCCCGGAGCTCGCGGTCCGGCTGGCCAGCGCCTACGCCACCATGTTGCGCAAGGGCTCCACCGTCACCACCTCACGGGACGTGTCCCGGGCCGGGCGGACGCTCAAGCGAGCCGTGCAAAGCGCGCTCAATGCCAGCGCGATCAACGTGGTGGACCTGGAGGTCCAGCCGCTCCCGGTGGCCAGGTACGAGACGGCCAGGGACCACTACAGCGGCGGCATCGCGCTGCGCACCACGCTGGGTGACCCGCAGTCGGTCGACATCATCTTCCTGGACGAGCGGGGCGCCGAACTGTCCCAGGCGGGTCAGCGCAAGCTGGAACGGGTGTTCTCCCGGCAGGAATTCCGGCGGGCCTTCCCCGGCGAGATCGCAGAGCTCAGCTATCCGCCCCGGGTGGTCGAGTCGTATACCCACGAGCTGCTCAGGTGCCTGGACATGAGCGGCGTGCGAGAAGCCGGCCTGAAGGTGGTGGCGGACTGCGCGGGCGGCACCGCCTCGCTGGTGCTGCCCAGCCTGCTCGGCACGATCGGGGTGGACGTGCTCACCTTGAACAACCGGCTGGACGAGGTGTCACCGACCGAGAGCGTCGCGCAGCAGCGGGCCGGGTTGCAGCGGCTGGCCGATGTGGTGTCCTCGTCCCGGGCCGCGTTCGGCGTCAGGTTCGACCCGGTGGGGGAGCGGATCCAGCTCGTGGACGAGAAGGGCGAGCTGGTCAGCGAGGACCGGGCGCTGCTGGCCGTGCTCGACCTGGTCGCGGCCGAACGCAAAGGGGGACGCGTGGCACTGCCGGTGACCACCACGCGGGTAGCCGAGCAGGTGTGCCGGTTCCACGGCGTCCAGGTGGAATGGACGCCGACCTCGATGCACGCGCTGACGCTGGCTGCGGCGCAGGAGGACGTCATCTTCGCGGCCGACGGCCACGGCGGGTTCGTGGTGCCCGAGTGCGCCAGGACCATCGACGGCATCGCAACCTTCGTCCGGCTGCTCGGCCTAGTCGCGCGGACCCGGCTGACGCTGAGCCAGATCGACGCCCGGATCCCGGTCGCACACCTGCTTCGCCGGTCGATCCCGACGAGGTGGGCGGCCAAGGGCGGCGTCATGCGTACGATCCTGGAGGCGGCCGGCGACCGGGAGATCGATACGACCGACGGCGTGCGGGTAGTCGACCGGGACCGAGGCTGGGTGCTTGTGCTGCCCGACCCGGCGGACGCCGTCACCCACCTGTGGGCGGAGGGGAACGACGCTGACACCGCCCAGCTGCTGCTCGATGAGTGGGCGTCGGTGGTAGAACAGGCCGGACGCTAGGGATATGGGACTGCGCGGGCTGAGGGTTACCGCCCAGTGTCCCCGATACTGCGGTTAGGTCCCCGGATATTCGCTCTGTAGCCAGGTAAGCTGTGTCCCTCATGTGATGATGCGGAAGGCGTTAACCGCGCAGAATTCGCGAATGTGAGAGAATCGCGCCCATTGCGATTCGCCCGGCGGCCACCGCCCGCCGGGGCAGGCCGGGCGACGGGCCTGGTACGGCAGAGTGCATGGCGGCGGGTGCACGGCGGAGGTGAGACGGCGGTGTGGCGGAAGCGTCGCGACGAAAATAGCCGGCGCGGATGGCGCGGGCTGTTCGCGTGGCGCATGGACCGCGCCGCCTCCTCTCGCGTACCTTGGGCTGGGTCGCTCGAAGACGATGAG
>JBAUAY010000551.1:0-13618 GCA_049676235.1 Streptosporangiaceae bacterium | reverse complement strand
CGCCCGGTCCTCGCTGACCAGCTCGCCCTTCTCGTCCACGAGCTGGATCCGCTCCCCCACCGGGTCGAACCTGACGCCGAACGCGGCCCGGGATGAGGACACCACGTCGGCCAGCCGCTGCAGCCCGGCACGCTGCTGCGCGGTGGTCTCGGTGGGCGAGATCTCGTCCAGCCGGTTGTTCAGGGTGTGCACCTCCACCCCGATGGTGCCGAGCAGGCTGGGCAGCACCAGCGAGGCGGTGCCGCCCGCGCAGTCGGCGACCACCTTCAGCCCGGCCTCCCTGATGCCGCTCATATCGATGCACCGAAGCAGTTCGTGGGTGTACGACTCGACCACCCTGGGCGGGTAGCTGAGCTCGGCGATCTCGCCGGGGAAGGCGCGGCGGAACTCCTGCCGGGAGAAGACCCGCTCCAGCTTGCGCCGGTCGGCCTGGGACAGCTCGGCGCCGCGTTCGTCCAGGAAGATGATGTCGACCGACTGCGGGTCGCCGGGCGTGGTGCGTATGGCGATGCCCCCGCTGTAGTGGTCCCTGGCGGTCTCGAACCTCGCCACGGGCAGTGGCTGGACCTCCAGGTCCACGACGTTGATCGCGCTGGCGTTGAGCGCGGACTGCACCGCGCGCTTGAGCGTCCGGGCGGCCCGGGACACGTCCCGCGAGGTGGTGACGGTGGAGCCCTTACGCAGCATGGAGGCGTAGGCGCTGGCCAGGCGCACGGCCAGCTCAGGGGTGACCTCCACGTTGATCAGTCCGGACACGCCGCGCGGGCCGCCGAACAGGGTGCGCTGCCCCCTGGACTCCCAGATCACGCTGGTGTTGACCACCGCGCCCGCCTCGATGGTCTTGAACGGGTAGACCTTCACCGAGGCGGACAGGTAGGCCTCGGGCTCGATCACGCACTCGTCCCCGACGACGGCGCCCTCCTCGATCCTGGCCAGCCGCATCACGTCGGTGTTCTTGCCGATCACGCAGCCGCGCAGGGTGACGCCCTGGCCGATGTAGACGTTGTTGTGCACCACGGCGCGGTGCACGAACGCACCCTCTTTGACCACCACGTTGCTGCCGATCACGGTGTACTCGCGCAGGTGCGCGCCGGCCTCGATCTTGGCGTAGTCGCCGATGCACAGCGGGCCGGTGAGCACCGCGTCCGTGTCCACCTCAGCGCTCGGGGCGACCCAGACGCCCGGCGAGACCTCGAAGCCTGGGATGTCCGTCTGCACCCGGCCGGCCAGCACATCGGCCTGGGCCTTCAGATAGCTCTCGTGGGTGCCGATGTCCTCCCAGTAGCTCTCGGACACGTAGCCGTACAGCGGGGCACCGCGCTTGAGCAGCTTCGGGAAGATGTCGCCGGACCAGTCCACCACCTCGCCCGGCGGGATCTCCGCGAGTACCTCCGGTTCCATCACGTACAGCCCGGTGTTGACCGTGTCCGAGAACACCTGGCCCCAGGTGGGTTTCTCCAGGAACCGCTGGATCTGGCCGTCTTCGGCTGTGATCACGATGCCGAACTCGAGCGGGTTGGGTACCCGGGCCAGGGCGACGGTGACCAGCGCGCCCTTATCCTTGTGGAACTCGACCAGCGCGGTCAGGTCCATGTCGGTGAGCGCGTCGCCCGAGATGACCAGGAAGGGCTCTTCCCGAAGTGCGTCCTCGGCGTTGCGCACGCTGCCCGCGGTGCCGAGCGGCATCTCCTCGGTGGCGTACTGCAGGCTCATCCCGAACTCCTCGCCGTCGCCGAAGTAGCTGCGGACGAGGGCGGCGAGGAACTGGACGGTCACGACGGTCTCGTCGAATCCGTGCCGTTTGAGCAGCCGCAGCACGTGTTCCATGATCGGCCGGTTGACCACGGGCAACAGCGGCTTGGGCTGGTTCGCGGTCATCGGCCGCAGGCGCGTCCCCTCGCCCCCTGCCATGACGACGGCCTTCAATGGCTTTCGCGGCTCCTTCCTGGTTTCCGCCATTATGTGCACTCCGTCACAGCCGGAATCAAGGATCCGCCCTGTTACCTAACGGACTTGCCGTGTTGGCCACGAGGCTTCTTACCTGGGTGAGATACAGCATCGCGGCCCACCAGTACAGGGCAGTTCCCCAGATCGCGAAGGCCCAGCCTAGTACCCGGGCCAGGGTCCCGCCCCAGCCAGGGTGATCACCAAGAAAGAGCAAGGGGAAAGCATAAAGGAGGCAAAGCGTTGCCGCCTTGCCGACCAGGCTCACCTGGAGGGTGCTGAACCCGGCCCGCCGCCGCAGCACGGCCAGCGCCACGCCGACGGTGACCTCGCGCAGCGCCAAGACGGCGACCAGCCACCACGGGATGATGGCCCGGACGGCCAGCGCCACGATGGTGGCCGCGATGTACAGCCGGTCCGCGGCCGGGTCGAGCACCTGGCCGAGCCTGCTGGTCTGGTTCAGCGCGCGGGCGATCTTGCCGTCCAGCCAGTCGGATATACCGGCCGCGATAAGCAGGCCCACCGCCCAGTAGTCCGCGGTGGCTGTGCGCGGGCCAAGCACCAGCCACAGGAAGACCGGTACTCCGGCCAGCCTGGCGGCGCTGATCCCGTTCGGGATCGTAAGGACTCGGTCCACGGACCCAGTATCCTAACGTAAGTGACTATGGCGGATACGGGGGCGCCTCCGCGGGCCGCCGACATGAAGGTGCCTGCCGCGCGGGACGCGCGGGTGCTGGCCGAAGCCGGCCGGCGCCGGGCGTTCGCGGTGATCAGCCACCCGGACGCGGGCAAGTCGACTCTCACCGAGGCCCTGGCCCTGCACGCGTCGGCGATCACCCAGGCAGGCGCGGTGCACGGCAAGGCGGGGCGGCGCGGCGTAACCTCGGACTGGATGGCGATGGAGCGCGCCCGGGGCATCTCGATCACCTCGGCGGCGCTGCGTTTCGACTACCACGGTACGGTGCTCAACCTGCTCGACACCCCGGGCCATGCCGACTTTTCCGAAGATACCTACCGGGTGCTCTCCGCGGTGGACTGCGCGATTATGCTGCTCGACTCGGCGAAGGGCCTGGAGCCGCAGACGCTGAAGCTGTTCGACGTGTGCCGCAGCCGGGCCGTGCCGGTGATCACGTTCGTGAACAAGTGGGACCGGCCGGGCCGGGAACCGCTGGAGTTGCTCGACGAGATCGAGCAGCGGATCGGACTGCGCCCGGCCCCGGTGAACTGGCCGGTCGGGGTGGCCGGCGACTTCCGCGGCCTGATCGAGCGGGCCACCGGTGACTACGTCACCTTCACCAGGACCCCGGGCGGAGCCGGGCGCGCGCTGGAGACGGCACTGGACGCCGCGGCGGGAGCCGCCCGTGACGGAGACGCGTTCGCCGCGGCGCAGGAGGAACTGGCGCTGCTCGAGGAGATCTACGGGGCCGGCCTCGACACGGAGTCGTTCCTGGCCGGGGTGTCGAGCCCGGTGCTGTTCGGGGCCGCGCTGCCGAACTTCGGCGTCCGGCGCCTGCTCGACGCAGTGACCTCGTTCGCGCCGCCGCCGGCCGCCCGCGAGGATGCCAAGGGTTCACCTCGGCCGGTTGACGCCCCGTTCTCCGGCCTGGTGTTCAAGGTGCAGGCCAACATGGACCCGGCGCACCGGGACCGGATGGCGTTCGTGCGCGTGTGCTCGGGCCGGTTCGAGCGCGGCATGGTGCTGACCCACGCCGCGACCGGGCGCCCGTTCGCGACCAAGTACGCGCAGTCGATGTTCGGGCAGGACCGGGAGACCGTAGAGGAGGCCTTCCCCGGCGACGTGATCGGCCTGGTCAACGCCACCGCGCTGCGCCCGGGCGACACGCTGTACGCGGGCAGCGACCCGGTCGAGTTCCCGCCCATTCCCAGCTTCGCGCCGGAGCACTTCGCCGTGGTGCGGGGCAAGGAGGCGGGCAAGCAGAAGCAATTCCGCCGCGGCATCGAGCAGCTGGACACCGAGGGCGTCGTCCAGGTCCTCTCCTCCGACCTACGCGGCGACCAGGCTCCGGTGCTGGCCGCCGTCGGGCCGCTGCAGTTCGATGTGGTGCTGCACCGGCTCGGGTACGAGTTCGGCGCCCGGGCCGAGCTCGATCACCTGGATTACAGCATGGCCCGGCGGACCGACGCCGACGGTACCCGCGCGCTGGCTGGCCAGCGCGCGGTGGAGGTGCTGACCCGCCGCCACGACGGCGCCCTGCTCGCCCTGTTCAGCGACAAGTGGCGCCTCGCCCAGGTCCACCGCGAGCACCCCGACATCCTGCTCGAGCCCTTGATCGCCGGCTAGCGGGCCCCGCCTGGCCGCGCTGGACGGTTAGGCCTGCCTGCTGGCATCGATCTGGTCGAAATCACCGATCGCGTTCCTGACGCCGCCGCCGCCCGACCACTGCCACATCAGCGCGTAGGGGCTCGATCTGGTCACGCCGCCGAAGAACTCCGCGCAGCCGCCCGACTTCAGGCACCAGCCAGGCGGGGCCTCAGCCAGGCTCGCGGTCTCCGGTTCGTAGGTCCACTCGTAGGTGTGCGGGATCGAGGCGGCGCTGCCGGTGCCGAAGATCTGCGTCCAGATCCCCGGGGCGGCGTAGACCCCCACCTTGTAGCCGGAGTGGGTGCCGATGTAGCTCCAGAACCCGTTGAAGTCGGCCCGGTCCAGCGCGACGGGCATGCCGCGGTGCTTCACCTGCCCGCTGCACGGCGAGCTGTACACGTCCTCCCAGCCGTTGTCGAACGCGGGCGCAACCCCGGGCAATTCGATGTCCATGAATACGACCGGGTAGGTGACGTGCTCCTTCGCCATGTTGGCTAGCGTCCGCGCGGCCTGCCGCGCGCCCCAGGCGGCGGCCTCGCCCGCGGTCCCGTTGTAACCGGGGTCGACGCCGGGGCCGCCCATGAACCAGTAGACCGCTGTGCCGATGCCCTGACCGTACTTGGTGTAGTTGGTGTCGGCCTGCGCGCTGTTGACCGAGGACCAGGCCAGGAAACCGCCGTGGCAACCCAGCCAGTACGACCAGCTCCCGGTCATCCCCACATAGCCGCCGTAGGCGCCGCCGATGCCAGGCATACGGTAGGGGGCGCTACCGCTGACCGGGACCGGCCAGCTGTCGCTGCCGGACCAGAACCCCGTCGGGGCCGGGCGGGCCGACTGCGCGGTGGTGGCAGCCGGACCCGGGTCGGCGGCCTGGGCCTTCGAGGTGGGCGGGGCCTTCGAGGTGGCCTGCGCCATCGAGGTAGCCGGGGCCGTGGAGGTGGCGCCGGCCGGGCCTGTGACCGGGGCCGCCGCGGCGCAGCCGACGGCCAGCAGTCCGGTCGCCACGGACAACGCCACGCCTCGGCCGGGTGCCAGTCGCCACCTCCTCATCACACCTCCACGTCGTCTGCCTGCCCGGACCTGCCTACCCTATGACGGACCGGGGCCGCAGGTGGTTGAGCTCGCGATCAGAGGAGAATTAGGGTGCCGCGCGGTTCCCAGCGGCCACAGCTAACCCAACAGGACAGGAGAAAACATGGCGACGATCGCGATCATCGGCGGGACCGGATACGCGGGCGGTGCGATCAGGGATGAAGCGCTGCGCCGGGGTCACACCGTCATCACGGTCAGCCGCAGGGAAGCGGACGCGGCGGGCCGGCCTGGCCTGATATCGCGGGCCGGCAACCTGCATGATCCCGCCCTGGTCGATCACATGGCGGTCGAGGCCGACGTGCTGGTGGTGGCGATCCGCGCCTCCGCGCAGGACGGCGTCCGCCTCGCCGACGTGATCGGATCGGTGGCCAAGATGGCGGCCGCGCACGGCACCAGGCTCGGCGTGGTCGGCGGCGCGGGCTCGCTGCACGTCACCGAGGGCGGTCCGCGGGTTGTTGACCTGCCCACCTTCCCCGAAGCTCACAAGGGCGAGGCCCTGGGCCAAGCCGACGTCCTGGCCGTGCTCCGGTACGCCTCTTCCGATGTCGACTGGTTCTACCTGAGCCCGGCGGCATCCTTCGGCTTGTACGCTCCGGGCGAGGCCACCGGCCGCTACCGCGTCGGCGGGGACATCCTGCTCACCGACGCCGACGGCAATTCGAACATCTCGGGCGCGGACTACGCCAAGGCCTTCGTGGACGAGATCGAGCAGCCGGCCCACCGGCGGCAGCGCTTCAGCGTGGCCTACTGAGGATATTTGGGCTAATCGGGACCCCGCCTGGGCACCGGGAGGCCGAGGGCGGGCAGGGCGCCGGGATCGCGCAGGATCGCGGCGCCTAGGTCGTTGACCCGTACGGCGGCCAGCCCGTCGTAGCGGGACAGGCTGTCGTAGCGGTCTGCGCCCCACAATTGGCGGTAGTCGTCGCGGGCACCTCGCGGGCCGGTGTAGGCCACGTCGATCACGCCGAGGGTGGCCGCGTACTCGAAGAGCACGCACAGCGCGTAGCGGCCCTCGAGTGCGTTCCAGGCCTTCCAGCCGGCCGGCCCGAGCGATCCGTAGTACGAATCGATGAGGTAGAGCCGCCACTGGGCCAGCGGGCTCCTGGCCACCGCGAGCGGAGCGGGCTGCGCTTGCATGATCGCGAACAGGGTGTCCACGTCGATCCAGATGCCGGGCTCGACGGCGGCGAGCGCGTCGGCCACCGCGGCGCGGCGCCTGGCGGCCGCGGTCAGCGTGCCGGGCTTCCGCTGGCCCCTGATCGCCTCGATCCGGGACAGCTCATCGTGGGATACGCTTCTGCGCCACCGGCTCCATAGTTCGCCGAGGGCCTGGTAGGACGGCGTGGCCAGCGCCGTCTCGCCGCGGGGGGTCAGCTCGAGCCCGGTTCCGGCCAGCCGCGCCAGGCCGCCGGCCTGCAGGAGCATCGGCCACGCGAACGCCGCGATGGGCCCGGCGCCATCCTGGTGAGCCCTGTCGCGGTGAGCAGCCTCGAGGTCGGCAGCGTCGTAGTAATCCCCGCCGACCAGGGCATCCTGGACCAGCCGGACGGTCCCGGCGAGCGGGCGTCTGGTGGCCGCGCTGCAGCGCATCTGCCCGTCGGCGGTCAGTTCGAGGACGGCGACGAGGTTCGACAGCGCGTCCGGCGCGGTGGAGCGGACGAGGACGGTGCCGCGGATGGACGCCGGGCTGCGGACGAAAGCCGGGCCAGACTCCATGCGCTTGGCATGCGCTGTCCGACCACCAATGACGCCGATAGTGCCCTCGGCCACCTGAAAACCTTAACGGCTCAGCAGGCCGTCGCGTGAGAGCCTCGCCGGACAACGCCGGAGAAAGCGGCCGGGACGGACGAGATATGTCACCGTGGCGGTATGCGCGTAACCGGAGTGGATGCCTGTCGCCGCGGCTGGGTCGCGGTCGGCCTGGCTGGGCCCGGTCGGGCGCAGTCTGGCGGCGTCCAGGTGCACGCGGTCCGCGTGCACGCGTCCCTGGCGGGAGTACTTGAGGGGGACGGGGCCAGCGTGGTCGGGATCGACATGCCACTAGGCCTGCTCGAGTCGGGCTGGCGCGAGGCGGACCGGGCGGCGCGCGGCCTGCTCGGGCCCAGGCGCAGCTCAGTCTTTGCGATCCCGCCCCGGGCGGTCTGGGCGCAGGCCAGCTACCAGGCCGCGAACCAGCGCTGCCGCGAGCTCACGGGCCAGGGCCTGGCCATCCAGACCTGGGGCCTGCGGGCGAAGCTGCTCGAGGCCGACCTGTACCGCGCAACCTGCGGGCACCCGCTGTACGAGGTACATCCGGAGCTGGCGTTCGGCGCGATGGCGGGCGCCCCGCTTAGGAATAGCAAGCACACGGCGGCCGGACGCGACCAGCGCCGCGAACTGCTGGTCCGGGCCGGCATCGTGATCCCCGGGGTCCCGCGCGGGGCCCCGGTCACGGACACGCTGGACGCGGCGGCCGTGGCCTGGAGCGCCTGGCGCATCGCCATCGGCCAGGCTGTCGTCGTCCCCGGCCTGCCGGAGCAGGACAGCCAGGGCCGCGAGATCGCGATCCGCTACTGACCGCGGGGTGAGGGACGCCTAGTGCGCAGGCCGTCGAAGGCCATCGCGCACACCGGGTCGGCCAGCGAGGCCGCACCCGCGCGCCGGGTCGGCCTGTACCACTCGACGATGGAGTTGACCAGGCCAAACAGCAGCCGCGCGGTGATCATCGCGTCGGCGTCTGGCCGGATGTCGCCATCGTGCGCGGCCTCGGCGACAAGCTCGGCCACGAACCGGTCGAAGGCACGCCGCTGGTCGAGCGCGGCCCGCTCGACGTCGGTGTTGCCGCGCACCCGGAGCAGCAGGGTGACGTAGGGTGACTCGGCTTCGAGCACCTCGACGCTGCCCCGGACAAGATATTCCAGGCGCTCGATGGCCGGCGCGGGGAGCGCCCGGGCCCGGGCCGTCACCACGGCCAGGCCGGCCAGGGCCCGGTCCAGGGCCAGGCTGAGAAGTTCCTCCTTGCCCGTGACGTGGTGGTAGATGGCCGATTTGGCGATGCCGAGCCTGGCTGCCAGGTCCCGCATGCTCGTGCCGTCGTAGCCGCGCTCGTTGAACAGCTCCACCGCCACGGCCAGCACGGACGCCAGGTCGTAGCCGGGCCGTCCCCGGCGCGGCGGTACGGACGGGGTTACCCTCGCCGGGAGGTCCGCATCAGGCGCGGCCGACGAGCTCACGAGGCCCGGCCCAGCTCGTGGCTGCGGCCGCGGAACTCGGCGATCACCTCGCCGCCCCGGCGGACGGTCACGTCGTAGAGCCCTGACCGCCCGAACCGGGTCCGCAGCACGGCCTCGGCTACCAGGACGTCCCCGGCGCGCGCGGGCGCGACGAAGACAATATCGGCCGACGCGGCCACCGTCACCGGCCCGAAGCTGTTGCACGCGCAGGCGAACGCGGTGTCCGCCAGGGTGAAGACAAGGCCGCCGTGGGCGATGGCGTGCCCGTTCACCATGTCGTCGCGCACCGTCATGCGGGTGGCCGCCCGCCCCTCGCCCTGATCGATCAGCTCGATGCCCAGGCCACGGGACGCCTCGTCCTTCGCCATCATCGCCTCCACGCCGGGCAGGTGCGGCACGGGATCGCCTCCTATATAATCGACCGAACGTCCGGTATATAATACAACCGCGGGACTGGATACACGTGGTCCTGCCGTGCTTACGATGGTGCCGGAGGGATGGTGGCGATGACAGCTCTTCCGGAGCCGGGCCTGCCCGGGACGGCACGGCCCGGTCAGGGGCCCGCCCAGGACGAGGCGGGCGGACTGCAGGCCCACTTCGACCAGACGCTCGACCGCGGGCGGCGCATCGAGCCCCGGGACTGGATGCCAGACGCCTACCGATCGACGATGATCCGCCAGATCGCCCAGCACGCGCACTCGGAGATCATCGGCATGCAGCCGGAGGGCAACTGGATCACCCGGGCCCCCTCACTGCGCCGCAAGGCGATCCTCATCGCCAAGGTGCAAGACGAGGCCGGCCACGGCATGTACCTGTATTCGGCGGCCGAGACACTCGGCGCCGATCGCGCCGACCTGACCGACAAGCTCATGCACGGGCGGCAGAAGTACTCCTCGATCTTCAACTACCCGACGCTGACCTACGCCGACGTCGGCGTGATCGGCTGGCTGGTCGACGGCGCGGCCATCTGCAACCAGGTGCCGCTGTGCCGCTCGTCCTACGGTCCCTACGCCCGGGCCATGGTACGGATCTGCAAGGAAGAGTCGTTCCACCAGCGACAGGGTTACGAGCTGCTGATGACGATGATGCGCGGCTCGGCGGCGCAGCGCGCGATGGTGCAGGACGCGACCAACCGGTTCTGGTGGCCGTCGCTGATGATGTTCGGGCCGCCGGATGATCAGTCGCCGAACACCGCGCAGTCGATGGCCTGGGGCATCAAACGGCACACCAACGACGAGTTGCGGCAGCGCTTCGTGGACATGACGGTGCCGCAGGCCGAGAAGCTGGGCGTGACCCTGCCCGATGCCCACCTGAGGTGGAACGCCGAGCGCGGGCACTACGACTTCGGGTCGGTGAACTGGGACGAGTTCATGGCCGTCATAAAGGGCAATGGGCCATGCAACGCGCAGCGGATCGCGCGACGCAGGGCGGCCCACGACGACGGCGCGTGGGTGCGCGAGGCCGCCACGGCCTACGCGGCCAAGCACAGGGCCAGGGAGGAGGCCGCCTGATGACCGAACCGCAGGGCCAGGTGCGCTCGGGCTGGCCGTTGTACGAGGTGTTCCTGCGCGGCAAGCGCGGGCTGAACCACGTGCACGTCGGGTCGCTGCACGCGGCTGACGCGAAGATGGCGCTGCACCACGCCCGTGACTTGTACACCCGCCGGAACGAGGGCGTCAGTATCTGGGTCGTCGCGGCCAGGGACATCACCGCGTCGAGCCCGGACGAGAAGGACCCGTTCTTCGCGCCGTCCGGCGACAAGGTGTACCGGCACCCGACGTTCTACGAGATCCCGGACGATGTCCCGCACATCTAGGGCGGGCCGGACCGAAGAACCCCAAGGAGCCCGAGGACGCCGATGACGGAAGACGAGTTCGCGGCCTACCAGAGCCTCAGCGAAGAGACCGAGGACCACCGGTGGGCGTTCGGTACCGGGTTCACCGATCCGCTCGAGGGGATCGACGCGTCGGTGCCCGACGGCGTCGACGCGGCCGCGCTGGCCACCTACTGCCTGATGCTCGGCGACGACGCGCTGGTCTACTCGCACCGGCTGCAGCAGTGGATGACCCGCCTGCCGGAACTCGAGGAGGAGACGGCGCTGGCCAACATCGCCCTGGATCTGCTCGGGCAGGCGCGCATGCTGCTGGCCCGGGCCGGGCTGGCCGAGGGCAAGGGCCGCCAAGAGGACCAGCTGGCGTTCTTCCGCGACGAGCACGAATTCCTCAACGTGCGGCTGGTGGAGGCCCTGGACGCCGACTTCGCCGAGCTGGCGGGCCGACTGCTGATCTTCTCGGCCTGGCGGCTGGCGCTGTTCAGCCAGCTGGCGGAATCGGCCGATCCGGTGCTGGCGGCCATCGCGGCCAAGGGCGTCAAGGAACTCACCTACCACCGGGACTACGCCGCCGAGTGGGTGATCAGGCTCGGCGACGGCACGCCGCTGTCGCACGCTAAGATGCAGGCCGCGCTCGGCGCTGTATGGCCGCTGGTCGAGGAGCTGTTCGAGGCCGATCCCGTGACCGCCGCCCTACCCGGGGTGGCAGCCGACCCGGCGGGGGTGCGCGGCGAGGTCGGCGCCGTGCTCGGCGCCGTGTTCGACGCGGCGACCCTGGACCGCCCGGGCAGCGCGCCTATGGCGCGGGTGGCCGGCAAGTCCGGGCGCGACGGCGTGCACACCGAGGCATTCGGGTACCTGCTCGGCGAGCTGCAGAGCCTGGCCCGCGCCCACCCGGGCGTGACGTGGTAACCGGCGCCAATCTGGCCGCCGCGCGCGAGATTGCCGCGGCGGTGCCCGATCCCGAACTGCCCATGGTGACAGTGGCCGACCTGGGCATCCTGCGCGGCGTCGTCGCCGAGGACGGGCGCCTGGTGGTGACGATCACCCCGACCTACTCGGGCTGCCCGGCGCTGCGCGAGATCGCGCACGACCTGCGGCACCGTCTCAGCCGGGCCGGCTTCGCCGAGGTTACCGTGCGCACCGCGCTCGCGCCCGCCTGGAGCAGCGACTGGATCACGGCCGAGGGCCACCGGAAGCTGCGGGCGGCCGGCATCGCCCCGCCTCAGCCAGCGCCAGCCAACCACAGCCCGGCCCGGCGGGGACCGGTCCCGCTCACCCTAACCGCGAGCCGCCGCGAGCAGGTCCCGTGCCCGCGTTGCGGATCCCCCGATACAACGCAGACGGCGGCGTTCAGCGGGACCGCGTGCAAGGCGCTGTTCCGCTGCGAGGCCTGCCGCGAGCCCTTCGAATACGTCAAGGAAATCTGATGGTCCTCCCGCCTGCAGGCCGGGCCGAGTTCCACCCGCTCACCGTGGCCCGGGTCGACCCGCTGACCGACGACTCCGCCGCGGTGACCTTCGACGTGCCGCCCGGGCTGGCGAACAGGTTCGCCTTCGTGCCCGGGCAGTCGCTGACCATCCGCCGCGGCGACGAGCGGCGGTCCTACTCGATCTGCGCGGTCGCCGGACGCCCGCCGCGCATCGGCGTCCGTGAGGTGGCGGGCGGCGCAGTGTCCGGCTGGCTCGTGCACGACGTCCGGGCCGGCGACGTGATCGACGTGCAGGCGCCTTCGGGCTCGTTCACCCCCGATCTGGACACCCCAGCGCACCACATCCTGATCGCGGCGGGCAGCGGGATCACGCCCGTCTTGTCCATCGCCGGATCCGTGCTCGCCGCCCAGGACAAATCCACGGTCACCCTGCTCTACGGCAACCGGCGCAACGACTCGGTGATGTTCGCCGACGAGATCGCCGACCTCAAAGACGCCTACCCGGAGCGGGTTTGCCTGGTTCACGTGCTCAGCCGCGAGCCGCAGGAAGTAGAGATGTTCAACGGGCGGCTCGACGCCGGCAAGCTGCGCTCGCTGCTTTCGGTCACCGTCGACGTAGCGGCGGCGGATCACTGGTGGCTGTGCGGTCCGTTCGGCCTGGTCGAAGACGCGATCGCGGTACTCGGTGAGCTGGGCGTCCCGCGCGGCCGCATCCACCGCGAGCTGTTCTACGTCGAGGACGAGCCGCCCGCCGAGGCCACGCACGCCGAGGCGCCCGCCGGCCCAGGCGCCGAGGTGACCGTGCTGCTCGACGGCCGCAGCAGCACCGCGACCGTCCCGGCCGGCACGCCGATCCTGGACGGGGCCCAGCGGGTCCGCCCCGACCTGCCATTCGCCTGCAAGGGCGGGGTGTGCGGTACCTGCCGCGCCCGGCTCGTCCAGGGCGACGTCACCATGCGCCGCAACTACGCCCTGGAGCAGGAAGAACTCGACGCGGGCTACATCCTCACCTGCCAGGCTCTGCCCGTGTCCGACACGATCACCGTCGACTACGACGCCTAGCCCACCAGGAGTCCGGATGCAGGACCTCACGTCCCCGGCGGGGGACCTCGACCCCATCGAGCGGGCGTCAGCCGACGAGTTGCACGCGCTGCAGCTGGAGCGCCTGCGCTGGTCGCTGCGGCACGCCTACGTCAACGTGCCGCACTACCGCGCAGCATTCGACGCGGCGGGCGTGCACCCCGATGACTGCCAGGACCTGGCCGACCTGGCCAAGTACCCGCTGACCAGCAAGGCCGACCTGCGGGAGAACTACCCGTTCGGCATGTTCGCGGTACCCCGCGAGCAAGTGGTGCGGGTGCACGCCTCGTCGGGCACCACCGGCCGGGCCACTGTGGTCGGCTACACGCGGGACGACATCGAGGTGTGGGCCACGGTGGTGGCCCGCTCGATCCGCGCCGCGGGCGGGCGGCCGGGCCACATCATTCACAACGCCTACGGCTACGGGCTGTTCACCGGGGGGCTCGGGGCCCACTACGGGGCGGAGAAGCTCGGCTGCACGGTGGTCCCGGTCTCCGGCGGGATGACCGAGCGGCAGGTCACCCTGATCAGGGACTTCCGGCCGGATATCATCATGGTCACGCCGTCCTACATGCTTGCGATCCTGGACGAGATGGAGCGCCAGGGTGACGACCCGGCCGCCTCCTCGTTGCGGTTCGGCATCTTCGGCGCCGAACCGTGGACGAACCAGATGCGGGCCGAGGTCGAGGCGCGGGCCGACCTCG
>JBAUAY010000550.1:0-1616 GCA_049676235.1 Streptosporangiaceae bacterium | reverse complement strand
GCAGCGACTCGATGACCGCGTCGTGGTCAGCCTCGTAGAAGTAGACCAGCGAGACTAGATCCTCCTCCGGCGCCTCGGCCTGCGGCGGCAGTACGCGGTGCCGGTTGGACTTCCACCGGCCGCCGCTCCAGCGGGCGAGCAGGTCGCCGGTGTTGATGGTGAAGGCGCCGGGCACGTAGGGTGCGTCCGCCCAGCCGTCGTCCTCGGTCCACACCTGCAGGCCGCCGCGGCCCGGCTCGCGGTCCAGGATGGTGACTGTGCCGAAGTCGGTGTGCGGACCGATGCGGAACTGGCCGGGTTCCGGTCGGCCGGACACCGCCATCGGCGGGTACCAGTTGATGTTCATCGTGTGCGTGGGGTGGCCGGTGTGCCGGGTGAAGAAGTCACGTTCCAGGCCCAGCGCGACTGCGCACAGCACGAGCAGCTCGTCCGCGAGGGCGCGCATGCGGGCCAGGTAAGCGACGACCGCAGGCTCGAGCTCAGGCACCTCGGCCGGGTAGACATTCGGCTGGAACCAGTATCCGTCGACGTCAGCGTCGCCGGTCGGCTGGTCGGCGCCGACCGCGAATGACTCCTTCAGATCCGGCGGGGTCGCCGTGCCCTCGGCGTAGCCGTTCGCCTCGACGCCGGGCGGCAGCCAGCCCCGGCCGGCGACCGTGACGGCGTAGCGCCGCTTGGCCCCGGGCGGCAGCGCGAAGAACGCCCGCGCCTGCGCTCGGACTCCCGTGCGCAGGTCGTCGGGCACGCGGTGACCGCTGATCAGGAAGAAGCCCACGCTCTGGAGCGCGGCATCGACCTCGGCGGCGACGGCCGCACGGGCCGCCTCATCTCCGCTGAACCAGGGATCCAGGTCGATCACGGGAACTGACGAGGACATGATCTGAACTCCAGGGGTTGTCGCGCCGGTGCTTGAAGCTTACGGCGCACACCCGGCCCGGATCGGCCCCGGGAGGGCGACCAGGAGAACCGGCGGACGGCGAACAGCGCGCCGGCCACCCCCCGGTCCGGCCGTTTCCGGCCTCGACGGTGCGCAGCCCCCGCGAATAGATTGGGCCTATGACGAGCGAGGCAGATGGGGTCATGCCTTCTCCCCGCTTGGAACTGGTCGCCGATCAGGCGGAGGAGCTTGCGGCCGCGCTCGCGGACGGGTCCCGCGCCCAGCACGGGGACGGCGACCTGCTGGCGAGCCGGCCGAGCTACGAGCGGGCCTACCGGCTGGCTGAGCAGGCTGGTGACGTGCAGGCCATGGCCGTGGCCGCCCTGGGCCTGGCCGGACTTTGGGTCTGCGAGCGCCGCACCGTCACCAGCACGGTACTGCTCGAGGCGCGGCTTCAGCATGTGCTCTCGCTGCTGGACGCGCGCTCTGTCCTCGCCCTTCGCGTCCGCACCCGGCTGGCCGGCGAGGCGGACTACCTCCACGGCACGCACACGGCGATCCTGGCCGCGCTGGACGAGGTCCGGGCGACCGCGGATCCCGAACTCCTGGCCGAGGCGCTGAGCATCGCCCATCACTGCCTGCTCGGCCCGGATCACGTCCGGCTGCGCCGGGAGCTAGCGGTCGAGCTGATCAAGGCGAGCTTCCGGACCGAGCGCCGCAGCGACTTGCTGATGGGCCT
>JBAUAY010000549.1:0-3618 GCA_049676235.1 Streptosporangiaceae bacterium | reverse complement strand
AGCATCTCCAAGCTTTTTGTCTTCGCCCTGGTTTGTCACACCCTCGGCCATGAGGAGGCGTGCCGGAAGCTAGGCGTCAACAGCACTGGCCTGCCCTTCAACTCGGTGATGGCCATCGAGCTCAACGCCGATCGCACGATGAACCCGCTGGTTAATGCCGGTGCCATAGCGACCACAAGCCTGGTGCCTGGCACGACCGCTGAGGAGAAATTCGAGAGCATTGTCGCCGCGATGTCGCGATTCGCCGGGCGGCGATTGGTGATGGACGACGACGTGTACGAGTCCGAGGCGGCGACCAACGACCGCAACCGGGGTATCGCCCACCTCCTCGACGGCTACGGCCGCATGTACTGCGACCCCGATCTCGCCACCGACGTCTACACCCGCCAATGCTCTCTGCGCGTCAGCGCGCGGGACCTGGCCGTGATGGGAGCCACGCTGGCGAATGGCGGCGTGAATCCGGTAACCGGCGAGCAAGCCATCGATACCCGCTACTGCAAGCGAGTGCTGGCCGTGCTGGCCACGGCCGGGCTCTACGAGCATTCCGGCCAGTGGCTCTACGACGTGGGTCTCCCCGGCAAAAGCGGGGTCGCCGGAGGCATCGTGACGGTGTCGCCGGGCAAGGGGGGCGTCGGCACGTTCTCCCCGCCGCTCGACGCGGCAGGCAACAGCGTGCGGGGGCAACACATCACCAGGTACCTCTCAGAAGCGCTGGGGCTCAACCTGTTTGCCTCGGCTCCTGCCTGAGCCGGCCAGGCAGGGACCGGCTTTTGACGTGCTCCTTTAAAGGAAGTCTCTCTCCTTAGGAGCGACGCCTTGTTTGGGCAGGACGACCACTTAGGGTTGTCGCCCCTCACAGACCGACGCCTCTTCTGAGCAGTTCCGCACGCCAGGAGGTATCGGGATGAGTATTGAGCTGATTATCGTGATAGTTGTGCTGCTCGTGGCGGTCGGGATCGCCGCACTGCGCAAGACGCGCACGGGCTCTTTCGCCCCATGGTGGTGGCGCCGCAAAGGCCGGGATGCGTAAGAGCCCGGGTCGCTGGCCAGGCCGGCGGCTGTGACAGTGCGGACGGCCCGGCACGATGCGGAGCCTGCTGGGCTGGCGGGGGGGCGGGACGGTGCCGTCTGGCCGCCCGCCGTCGCCCTGCGGGACGTGCGCAAGCATTTCGGCTCGGTGCAGGCCGTGCGGGGAGTCGCGCTGACCATCGGCACCGGAGAGGTGATGGCCTTCCTAGGCCCGAACGGCGCCGGGAAGACCTCGACGATCGACATGATCCTGGGCCTATCCCGCCCGGATGCCGGTGCGGTCGAGGTCTACGGCATGGCACCGCGCCAGGCGGTCCGCAAGGGCCTGGTCTCCGCCGTCATGCAGACGGGGGGTTTGCTCAAGGACCTCACGGTGGCTGAGACGGCTCAGTACACCGCCAGTCTTTTCGCCGTCAGCCGCCCCGTCGGGGAGGTGCTGGAACGGGCGGGCATCACCGCGATCGCGGCCCGCAGGGTCGGGAAGTGCTCGGGGGGAGAACAGCAGCGGCTGCGCTTCGCGATGGCGCTGATCCCCGACCCCCAGCTGCTCATCCTCGACGAGCCGACACAGGGAATGGACGTGGAAGGCCGGCGCGATTTCTGGAAGGCCATCCGCGATGACGCGGCCCTGGGCCGGACGATCGTCTTTGCCACGCACTACCTCGAGGAAGCGGATGCCTACGCCGGCCGGATCGTCCTGATCAGCAAGGGCCGGATCGTGGCGGACGGAACCGCCGCCGAGGTCAAGGGCCTGGCCTCCGGCCGGACCATCCGGGCGACCCTGCCCGGCGCGGACGAGGCGGCACTGCGGGCCATGCCGGGCGTGGACGGCCTCGAAGTGCGCGGAGATACCGTCCTGATCCATTCCGGCGACACCGACGCCGTGGCCCGGCGGCTGCTGAACCAGACTCCGGCCCGCGACCTGGAGATCACCTCACGCGGGCTCGAAGAGGCCTTCATCGCCTTGACCGGCGACAGCGACGGCCCGGCCGGCGGGAGCCAGGCAGCGACATGACCGCTCAGCCCGCCCTTGCCGCCGCCCTGGAGCGCCAACCGCCACCGCTGGGCGGCTTCAGTCCGGCGATATTGCGGCTCGAGGTGGTCTTGGCGCTTGTCTTGCCGGTCTTGTTCTTCCTGGGCTTCGGCCTGAACAACAGCTACGTGCACGAAAACTTCGGGCACGGCAACGTGTCGGCCGCCGAGATGATCAGCATCGCCCTGTACGGCGCCGTGGCCGCCACCGCGACCGGCGGTGCGATGGTCTCCATCGAACGAGCAGCAGGCTGGAGCCGGCAGCTGCGTGTGACGCCTCTGTCGCCGACGGCCTACATCGTGATCAAGATGCTGACATCGCTGGTCCTGGCGGCCAGCGCGGTCTGCGCCGTCTACCTGGTGGGCGCCGTCACGAACAAGGTGTCGATGCCGGCGAATCTGTGGGTCGTCACCGGGCTGTGCGTGTGGATCGGATCGCTGCTGTTCGCCGCCTTCGGGCTATTCACCGGCTACCTGCTGCCCTCGGAAAACGTCACGCAGGTCATCTCGCTGGCGCTGACGCTGTTCTGCTTCGCCGGCGGCCTGTTCATCCCGCTCAGCCAGTTCCCGCCGACATTGCTGACCCTGGCCAGGTTCACCCCGCTGTACGGGCTCAACCAGCTCGTCCACTACCCGCTGGCCGGCGGCACCCTTCAATGGGACTGGATCTTGAACCTGGTCGTGTGGCTCGCGATCTTCGTGGTCGGCGCCGCGTGGAGCCTGCACCGCGACACCGCGCGAGTATGATCCAGCGTCGATCACACGTCCCGGTGCCCCCGTCCGGTGCGGCTTGGATCGGTCAGCGCCAGGCGGGCGGCGCTGACGTCCTGGCGGCCGTGCCCGGCGGCCACGGCGGCGTGCCACTGGCCAGAGAGCGCGGCCAAGAGCGGCGGCGCCTCGCCACCGGCGGCGCCGATCGCGAGGTCCACGTCCTTTAGCGCCCACTCCAGCGGGAACTCCGCGGCATAGTCCTGCTGGTCCATCTTGTGGAGCTTGGCGCCGGCGATCGGCGCGTCCAGCGGGCCGCCCTCGATGACCTCTGCGAGCTGCTGGTGACCGATACCGAGGCGATCAGCGAGCTCCATGGTCTCCGCCACGCCCTCGATGAGGATGGACATGTAGGCGTTGACGACCAGCTTCACCTGGCTGCCCCGGCCGGCCTCACCGAGCCACACGGTCTTGCGGCCGATGACGTCGAACACCGGGCGCAGCGCGTCCGCCGCCGCCGCGGGCCCCGACGCCAGGATCAGCAGCTGACCCTGTTCGGCCGGTCCCTTGCTGCCCGACACCGGGGCGTCCACGAACAGGACGCCGGGCCGCTGCGCGGCCAGCCGGTCCCTGATGCGCCGGGTCGCCTCAACGCCGATCGTGCCCATCTGCGCCCACACACATCCGTCGGCGAACGCGTCGGCCACGCCGGCGTCGAAGATGACCGAGTCCACGACATCGGCGGTCGGCAGCATCGTGATCACCACGTCCGCGTCGCGCACCGCCTCCCGCGCTGACGCCGCGACAACCGCACCCGCGTCGACCAGCGGACCGGTCGCCGATGGTGAC
>JBAUAY010000548.1:0-15913 GCA_049676235.1 Streptosporangiaceae bacterium | reverse complement strand
CGCAGCCGGCCGACGTCACGGACGAACGCCTGCACGTGCGCGAGCAACTGGTGACCGAACAGCACCGGCTGCGCGTGCTGCAGGTGCGTCATGCCGGGCGCGGGCACATCACCGCTGGCGGCCGCCTGGTCGATCAGCGCCGTCTCAAGCTCGGCCAGCCTGCTGGCGATCAGCCGGGCGTTGTCCCGCAGGTAAAGCCGCAGGTCGGTCGCCACCTGGTCGTTGCGGCTGCGGCCGGCCCGGAGCTTGCCACCCAGCGCACCGAGCCGTTCGAGCAGCCCGCGCTCGAGCGCGGTGTGCACGTCCTCGTCGGCGACCGTGGGCCGGAACGACCCGTTCGCACAGGCCCGGTCCAGGTCGTCCAGGGCCTTGAGCATCGCGCTGAGCTCGGCGTCGGTGAGCAGCGCGGCCCGGTGCAGCACCCGGGCGTGTGCGCGGCTGGCCCGCAGGTCGTACCGGGCCAGCCGCCAGTCAAACTGGACGCTGACGGACAGCCGGGCCAACGCGTCCGCGGGGCCGGCACCGAACCGCCCGCCCCACAGCCGCGTAGTCCCGCCCGAATCCCCTGCCGACTGTTCCGCTGCTTCCACAGTTCTTCTTTCTATCGCACTAACGCCTCGGTTTGGGTCGCACCGTGAGGCGGCCGGCTAGCTGCTCCACCTGCCGCTTGAACCGGGCCAGGTCGCGAACGATCATCGTCGGCGCTCGGCCCGGCGCAGGAAGTCGGCCGCCAGGGCGTCGCCGCCGGCCGGATCGCGCGCGATGATCAGGACCGTGTCGTCGCCGGCCACGGTGCCGAGGATCGACGGCAGGGCCGCGTGGTCGATGACTGAGGCGAGGAACTGAGCCGCCCCGGCCGGGGTCCTGAGTACGACCAGGTTGGCGCTCGCTTCGGCCGAGGTCATCAGCTCGCCCAGGTAGCGCGCCAGGCGTGAGCCCTGCGGCGATTCTGACCTTTCCGCTCCGATCGTGCCGCCCGGGAGCGAGCCTGGCCCGCCTGGCTCATCCGGCAGGGCGTAGACGAGCGAGCCGCCGGCCCGCAGCCGCACCACGCCGAGCTCATCCAGGTCCCGGGACAGAGTCGCCTGCGTCACGTGCACGCTGGCGTACCGCTCCAGCAGGTCGGCCAGTTCCTCCTGGGAGCGGACCTGCTCGCGGGCGAGAATGGCCGCGATCCTCGCGTGCCTGGCTGTCTTGGTCAGCGGGGTCGTCATGGCCGCTCCAATAGCCAGGCGAGTAGCGCCTTCTGCGCGTGCAGCCGGTTCTCCGCCTGCTCCCAGACCACGCTGTTCGGCCCGTCGATCACGTCGGCGCTGATCTCCTCGCCACGGTGCGCCGGCAGGCAGTGCAGCACCAGGCAGCCCGGCTTGGCCAGCGCCAGCTTCGCATCGTCCAGCCGGTACGACTCGAGGACCACGCGGCGTTCCGCCTGCATGGCTTCCTGGCCCATGGAGGCCCAGACGTCGGTGGCGATCACGTCGACCTGTTCGCACGCGGCCGCGGGGTCGGTGCAGATTTCGACCCCGCCCCCGGTCGGCCCGGCGATCCGCGTGGCCGCGGCGATAACGGCCGGGGCGGGGCGGAGAGCCTCGGGAGCGCCGATGCGCACGCGCATCCCGGCGGTCGCCGCGCCGAGCAGGTAAGACTGCGACATGTTGCTCGAGCCATCGCCGAGGAAGGTCAGCGTGCGGCCGGCCAGCGAGCCGTAGTGCGCCCGGATGGTCTGCAGGTCGGCGAGGACCTGGCAAGGGTGGAACTGATCGGTAAGCGCGTTGATCACCGGCACGGCCGAGGCCGAGGCCAGGGCCTCGATGCGGTCCTGCTCATAGGTCCGCCAGGCGATCGCCGCGACCTGCCGGGACAAGACCCGGGCCACGTCCTCGATCGCCTCGCCTCGGCCAAGATGCGTCGTCTGGGTGTCGATGACGAGCGGGAGGCCGCCGAGCTCGGCGATGCCGACGGTGAACGACACCCGGGTCCGCAGCGACTGCTTGTCGAACAGCACCGCGACCGCCCGCGGCCCGGCCAGCGGCTGCCAGCCGAACCTGTCCTTCTTCATCCGTTCGGCCAGGTCAAGGACGGTCGCCTGCTCGGCGGGCGACAGGTCGTCATCGCGCAGGAAATGCCTGGTCATGAGCTGACCTCCGCAAGGATCCCGGGCAACGCGGCGGTGAACTCGTCGGCTTGGGCAGCGGACAGGATCAGCGGCGGCGCCAGCCTGATCGCGTCGGGCTGCACCGCGTTGACCAGGAACCCGGCCCGGCGCGCGGCCGCCTCGACATCGGGGGCCACCTCGGCCGTCAGCACTATGGCCCGCCAGAGCCCGAGGCCGCGCACCCCGGAGACCAGCGGGTGGCTGACCTCGCCGAGGCCGACCGCCAGGTGCTCGCCGACTGCGGTGACGTGAGCCAGCAGCTCGTCACGCTCGATCACCTCGAGCACGGTCAGGGCCGCGGCGCAAGCGACCGGGTTGCCGCCGAAGGTGGATCCATGGTCGCCCTTGGCGAAGCCGCTGCCGGCGGCGCCGAGGCCGATGCACGCGCCAATCGGCAGTCCGCCGCCCAGCCCCTTGGCCAGGGTGAGCACATCGGGCCGGACGCCGGCGGCCTGGTGTGCGAACCACGCCCCGGTCCGGCCGATTGCGCTCTGGATTTCATCGAGCACGAGCAGCGCGCCGGCTTGGTCGCAGGCCTCTCGCGCGGCGCGCAGGTAGCCCTCGGGCGCCGGCACCACGCCGCTCTCGCCCAGGCCGGGCTCGAGGAAGACGGCCGCGACATCGGCGCCGACCGCCGCGCGCAGCGCCGCGGCGTCTCCGTAGGGAACGAACCGGACGGTCAGGCCGAACGGGCCGAACGGCGCGCGGATGGACTCCTTCCCGGTCAGCGCCAGCGCGCCCATGGTCCGGCCGTGGAAGCTGCGCTCCGCGGCCACGATCACCGGCCGCCCCGGTCCGGCGATGCGGCGCACCAGCTTGACCGCCGCCTCGTTGGCCTCAGTGCCCGAGTTCGCGAAGAAGACCCTCCCATCCTCGTCGAGCAGGGTAAGGAGCCGCTCGGCCAGCTCGACCTCGCGCTCGTGCAGGAAGAGGTTGGAGGTGTGGGCCACCTCGGCCACCTGGCGGCTGACCGCCTCGACGATGGCCGGGTGGGCGTGCCCCAGCGAGCTCACCGCGATCCCCGCGATCAGGTCCAGGTACCGGCGCCCGTCAGCGTCCCATAGCCAGCAGCCCTGCCCTCGGCTGATGGCCAGCGGCGGCACGCCGTAATTCGGCATGAGCGCCGCCGCGAACCGTTTCTGCAGTGCCTCTGTCTCGCTGCGCTCGGGGGCTTCTGTCTCGCTCATCCTTCGCCTCCAGGGAGGACCATGGTACCGATGCCCGAGTCGGTGAAGATCTCGAGCAGGACGGCGTGACTAAGCCGGCCGTCCAGGACGTGCGCCTGCGGGACGCCGCCGCGTACGGCGGTCAGGCACGCTTCCATCTTGGGGATCATCCCGGCCGAAAGGCCGGGGAGCAACTGCTCGAGTTCGGCCGCGGTGAGCTCGCTGATCACCTCGGCCGACGACGGCCAGTCCCGGTATAGGCCGGCCACGTCGGTGAGCACGACGAGCTTGGCCGCGTCCAGGGCCACCGCAAGCGCGGCCGCGGCGGTGTCCGCGTTCACGTTGTAGACCTCGCCGTCCTGGCCCGCGGCCACGCTGGAGACCACCGGGATCCGACCGTCGGCCAGCAGCGCCTCGATCGCGCCCGGGTTGGTGGCCACGATCTCGCCGACCAGGCCGATGTCCACCGGCTCGCCGTCGACGATCGCTGTCTTGCGGATCGCGGTGAACGTGCTCGCGTCCTCCCCCGACATACCCACGGCGAACGGGCCGTGCCGGTTAATCAGGCCCACGATGTCCTTGTTCACCTTGCCGGACAAGACCATCCGGACGACCTCCATGGTCTCCGGCGTGGTGACCCGGAGTCCGGCGGTGAAGGCGGACGCCACCCCGAGCCGGTCAAGCTGCTCGGTGATCTGCGGGCCGCCGCCGTGCACCACGACCGGGCGCAGCCCGGCGTAGCGCAGGAACACCAGGTCCTGCGCGAAAGCCAGGCGCAACTCATCCTCGGCCATCGCGTGCCCGCCGTACTTGATCACGACGGTCCGGCCGTGGAACCTGTTCAGCCAGGGCAGCGCCTCGATCAGCGTGGCCGCCTTGGCCGAGGCGGCCCCGGTCCGGTCTTCCGTCACTGTCACGTCGAGTAAGCGCTGTTCTCGTGCACGTAAGCCGCGGTCAGGTCGGTGGTCAGGATGGTCGCGGAGTGCGGGCCCGCGGACAGGTCCACGGTGATCGTCACGTCCTTCGGCTTCAGGTCCACCTTGGAGCGCTCGTCGCCGGGGGCGCCGTGCCGGCACACCCAGATCCCGTTGATCGCGACGTTCAGCCGCTCGGGTTGGAAGACCGCGTCGGTGGTGCCGACCGCGGCCAGCACCCGGCCCCAGTTGGGGTCCTCGCCGCCGATGGCGCACTTGAGCAGGTTGTTCCGCGCCACCGCGCGCCCCGCGGTCACCGCGTCGTTCTCCGAGGCGGCGCCGACTACCTCGATCGTGATCATCTTCTCGGCGCCCTCAGCGTCTAGCTGAAGCTGCCGGGCCAGGTCGGCGCACACCTCGGTGAGCGCCAGGATGAACTCGCTCTTCTCGGGCGACACTTGCGCTGCCCCGCTGGCCATCAGCAGCACCGTGTCATTGGTGGACATGCAGCCGTCGGTGTCCAGCCGGTCGAAGGTCACCGCGGTGGCCGACCGGAGCGCGGCGTCGAGCTCGGCGGGCGCAAGCTCGGCGTCGGTGGTCAGCACGCACAGCATCGTGGCCAGCCCGGGCGCGAGCATCCCGGCGCCCTTGGCCATCCCGCCGATGGTATAGCCGGTGCCGCGCCGGAAGGCGATCTTCACCACGGTGTCGGTGGTCCTGATCGCGTCGGCGGCGGCTAGGCCGCCCGCCCGGGAGGCTTCGGCGACGGCCGCAGCCACGCCGGGGAGCAGCTTGTCCATCGGCAGCCGCTCGCCGATCAGGCCGGTCGAGCAGACGGCGATCTCCCCGGCCCCGACCTCATCCGGGCCGATCGCGGCGGCCAGCCACTCGGCGGTGGCGTGTGTGTCCTGGAAGCCGAGCGGCCCGGTGCAGGCGTTGGCCCCGCCGGAGTTGAGCACCACGGCCCGGACCCGGCCGCCCTTGACCACCTGACGAGTCCAGGTCACCGGGGCGGCCTGCACCCGGTTGGAGGTGAACACGGCGGCGGCGGACCGCGAGGGCCCGTCGTTAAGGACCACGGCCACGTCCGGCTGGCCGGACTGCTTCAGCCCGGCCGTCACTCCGGCGGCCCGGAAACCAAGCGGGGCGGTCACGCTCATGGGGAAACTCCGTGGGCGGTCAGGCCGGCTTTCTCCGGCAGGCCGAGCATGAGGTTGGCGATCTGGATGGCCTGGCCGGCCGCGCCCTTGACCAGGTTGTCCAGGGCACAGACGACAACGGCGCGGCCGGCGTGCGGGTCGGCCGCCGCTTGCAGGTGGGCGGCGTTGGAGCCGACGGTGGCACCGGTGACCGGCCATCGGCCCTCGGGCAGTACGTGCACGAACGGTTCCCCGTCATAGGCCGAGGCCAGGGCAGCGCGCAGGTCCGCAGCCGAGGCGGCCGACCGGGCGGTGCAGGTGGCGAGGATGCCGCGTGCCATAGGAGCCAGCGTCGGAGTAAAAGACAGTGTCACCGGAGCCGGGTCAGGAACCCGGGCCCGTTCGGCATGAAAAAGGTTTTGCTCTATTTCGGGCGTATGCCGGTGCGTGCCCCCGACCTGGTACGCGGACATCGACCCCATGACCTCGGTGGCGAGCAGGTCGGGCCGCAATGAGCGGCCCGCGCCGGAGGTGCCCGAGGCGGCCACGATCACGATGTCGGCCGGCTCGGCCAGGCCGGCGGCCAGCAGCGGGGCCAGCGCGAGGATCGAGGCGGTGGCGTAGCAGCCGGGAGCGGCCACCGTGGTGGACGCCCTGATCGCGTCCCGGGCCCCGGGTAGTTCGGGCAGGCCATAGGTCCACTGGCCGGCGTACGGTGTCGGGTAGTAGGCCGCCCATGCCTGCGGATCGGCGAGCCGGAAGTCGGCGCCCAAGTCGATGACCTTGAGCTGGGCTGGCAGACGGGCGGCCAGTTGCGCGGACTCCCCGTGCGGCAGGGCGACCAAGAGCAGGTCGGCGTCGGCGAGGACGTCCGGCTCGGTCGCGGCGAAGACGGCGCCGTCGAGGCCGGGATGGCCGGTCAGCTGCGGGTGGGTTGCGGTCACTGGCGCGCCGGCGTTGCTGTTCGCGGACAGCGGACCGATCTCGAGGTCGGGATGGCCAGCCAGCAAGCGGAGCAGTTCACCGCCCGCGTAGCCGCTGGCCCCCGCTACCGCAACCCTGGCACCCATATCCCTCACGTCCGCCGCCGTTATTGGAAGAGTATTCATCGTAACGCATGAATATGCAAATGTCGCGGACGGTGAGGGTGAGGCGCCGGGCATTAGGGTGAGACGGTGGAGCGGGATGGGGTGCGGCGGACCCTCTTCGGCGGACTCGGGGCTCTTTGGGGCTGCGCCTGTCTGGTGACGGGGTGCTCGTCCGCGTCGTCGGCCGCGGGCGCCGGCGCGACCTGCGGCAGCACGCACACCGCGGCTGGGGTGCCGGTCATCATCAAGGTGGCCAGGGGCTCGGTGAACTGCGAGGCCGCGATGCAAGTCGAGAACGGGTATGCGGCCGAGATCAAAGCCGGGCAGCTGGTCGGCAACGGCGGTGGCGCGCCGGTCGTGGTGAGCGGCTGGACGTGTCAGGGATACAACACCCCGGAGGTACTGAGCACGGGGAACGTATCGCAATGCCGCACCGGCAGCGCCACCATCCTCGCGGTCCTGCCGGTGTCGACCCCCACGGCCGGCTGAACCCGTAAGCTCTCACGAGCTCGCGGCGCGGCGGAACAGGCTCGGCTCGTCCGAGGCTTCTCCCGCAGCCACCGCACCGTTGATTCCCCCGGAGGTGCTGCTGACCGCGCTTAGGCCCCTGGTCGTGCTGATCATCTGGACCTGATCCCGGCCGCCGACTTTAGCCCGGTACAGCGCCGCGTCCGCCGCCGCCAACAACTCACTGAGCTCACGCTCGCTGCCGCTGTCCAGGGCCGCCACCCCGATCGACACCGTGACGTGCACCCGTTCCCCGCCTGCCGCACCCGGGGCGATAATGGACAAGCCGGCGATGTTAGCGCGCACGCGCTCCGCGATGCGGAGCGCGTCCACCGCCCGAGTCTGCGGCAGCAGCAGCGAGAACTCCTCTCCGCCGAACCGCCCGGCCAGGTCGTAGTCGCGCAGCAGGGTGTTCAGCGTGTGCGCTATCTCCTTGATGACCTGGTCACCGAGCAGGTGGCCATAGGTGTCGTTGATCGCCTTGAACCTGTCGATGTCCATCATGGCCACCGCGAGGGGCGTCTTGGTCCGGACGGCGCGGGCGACCTCCGTCTGCGACTCACGCTCCCAGGTCGCCACGTTCAGCAGCCCGGTCTTGGAATCGACCCGCGAGTCTTGGACCAGCCGCGCATGGCGCAGTGACCGCTGCAGCAGCGAGACGAAGGGAAACGCGAAGGCCGCCGCGACTATGCTGTTGGCCAGGCAGAACGTGACGAGCACGGCCACGCAGAGCTCGGTCACGTCGTTGTAGATCGGCTCCCGGGCAAACTGTTCCTGGCGAAGCTTAACGCTCCGATCCGAGCCCTTGATCGCGGTCAGGACCAGGCTCTGGTTGACGACCCACATCACGACCGCGCAGGCCGCGACGAACACCATCCAGACCAGGGCATGGCCACCCGGGTCCGAGGCCGCTCCCGGCGCCAGGCCGATGAGGGCATGGAAGACGAGTGCGGCCGCGACATAGCTCAACCCGATGGCGGCCGCGCTGAACGCCCGCCGGTACACGGGAACCCGGCGGATCCGCCACTGCGTCAAGGTGAAGCGGATAATGGGAAGAACCGGTGCATAGGCCAGCGGCAGCAACATCGCGACGGGTAGTTCCCAGATCGCGTGCACGTCCTTGACGAACCCGGTGTTCTCGCCGACTCGCCTGGTCAGCTCGACGGTGGCCGTGCTGCATACGATCAACGCGGCGAACAACACAAGATCATGGGCATGGATGGATACCCGGCTCATCGCGACCGCGAGGAAGACGGCGTCGGCCAGCACGACGAGGCAGATGAAAGCCCTCAGCCAGCGCGGAAGCGCCCAGATCGACCAGGACCCAATTCGCCCAATTCCCCCAATTCGCCCAATTCCCCCAATTCGCCCGATTCCCCCGATGCCCATGCTCCGCCCCCGCAACCGGCGAATGGCATCCACGGCATCTCCTTGGCAGACAAGCGCGCTGAACCTAGATGGGGCGGAGGACGTATCCCCTAGTGTCCTGGATTACCGGGGACAAAGACTGCTGAACGTCAAAATTCCGCTACTCCATGAGGTCGGTTCTCTCTTTTGGTTGCGCCCTGCTCCTGGATAATCACTCTCCGTGACTGTACGGAGACAGAGTGGTCCCAGATCCCGGACATTCGGAAAATGCTGGCCCGTCTTTCCTATCATCGGGCCTGTCGACGCGGGCTGACCCGCGAGTAGCCCTCAGATGGGCTCACCTCATCACCTAACGAGAGGAGCGCGAACATGCGTACCGGTAGCTGGTCCTAGCCCGTGCCCAAGCAGCCACACCCCGAGAAAGGAACGCCACTATGCGCACTGGCAGCTGGTCCTAAACCTCGCCTCACATGACAGTCGCGGAGACGGTCGCGGAGACCGTCCCCGAGACCGCGGTCGTGATCGCACATGCGGTCCCGCCTGAGCTCGCGCCTGCGCTATCGCGGGCAGCAACGTCGAGCCACGGTCCTAGGGACACATCCGGATGATCACGAATTCTGAGCGCGGCGGAACGCGCTTGGCACGTCGGAGCGGCCGCCGTTGGTGCTGTTACCGCTGCTGTCGCTGCCGCGACCCCCGCCGCTGATCGCACTCAGGCCCCTGGTCGTGCTGATCATCTGCACTTGGTCCCGGCCGCCGGACTTCGCCCGGTAAAGGGCCGCGTCCGCTGCCGCCATCAGTTGGGAGTACTCGCGCTTGCTGCCGCTATCCAGCGCGGCTACCCCGATCGACACCGTGACGTGCACCCGTTCCCCGCCGGTTTCGCCGGGAACGATGATGGACAGGCCGGCGATGTTAGCGCGTACACGATCGGCGATACGGAAGGCGTCCACCGCCCGGGTCTGCGGCAGCAGCAACGAGAACTCTTCGCCGCCGAACCTCCCGGCGCGGTCGTAGTCACGCAGGAAGCTGTCGAGCGCGTGGGCGATCTCCTTCAGCACCTGATCGCCGACCAGGTGCCCGTAGGTGTCGTTGATCACCTTGAACCGGTCGATATCGAGTATTGCCACCGCCAGCGAGGTTCTGGTCCGCACGGCGCGGCCCACCTCGGCGGTCGCCTCGCGCTCCCAGGTCGCCGCGTTCAGCAGGCCCGTCTTCGAATCGGCCCGCGAGTCGTTGACCAGTTGGACGTGCCGCAGCGACCGCTGCAACAGGGTGACCACGGGCAGCGCAGCCGGGGCCAACAGCGGGTTACTGGCCACGCCGTAGGTCACCAGGACGCTGATGGAGATCTCGGCCATGTCGTTGTAGAGCGGCTCACGGCCGAAGAGTTCCGTCCTGATCGCCGCGCCCGGGTCGGTGGCCTTGACCGCCGTCATGATCAAGGCCTTGTTCAGGATCGACTTCACTAGGACGGCGATCATCACCAGGACGGTCCACACGGTGGCGCGGATGAGCGTTTCGCCGGGATACGCCGGGAACAGGCGAGACAGGCTGTGAAAGGTCACCGATGCGGCGCCGTAGGACAGCCCGACGGACGCGCTGCTGAACACCCGCCGGTAGAGTGGCGCGCGCCGGACGCGCCATTGCATCAGTGCGATTCGGGTAATCGGCGCGATCAGCGCGTACAACGGCGGCAGCAAGATGGCGACCGGCAGTTCCCAGACGCCCTGGACATCTTTGATCATGCCGCCCTGCTCCCCCGCCTTCCTGCTCAGCTCGACGGCGAGCGCCGTGCAGCTAAGCAGCAGGCCGAACAGGAGGAGGTCATGCGCGGTGATCGTGGTGAACGACGCCGCTACGCCGATGGCGGCGGCATCGGCGGCCACCACGGTCAGCACGAAGACGGTGAGCCAGCGGGGCAACGACCAGAGGTCCCAGTCACTGATGGCTGTCATCCGACGCAGGAGGCGACGGATCAGGTCCATCAGTACCTCCTCATGCAAACCATTGCACCGCCAGGCAAGTAGCAGTGTGCGTCTCTATTGTCCCGCATAGTCAGCCCCGGAGAGCGCGGAACGTGAAAATCCCGCTACTCACGGGCAGAACAGTACCCTTCTTGCCTGCCTGGTTCACCACACGTCTCGGTAGAACCTCTAATTGTCACGGCCTGTCATACCAGAGGCGTACTTATTCCCGGCAATAAGTACAAAGCACCCCTTGGGCGCAATTGCAAGCCACAATGGGTAGCCGTGACGCCGACAGTGGGATCCGGAACACCGGAAGTGCGCGCGCCATGGGACGGCGAGCGCCCGAAGCCGAACCGTGCTTCCCGCTGGGGCGTTTTAGTGGTTACGTAGAGAATCAATCCAACTACTGAAAGATAGGAGCACGCTCATGCGCGGCGAAACCTGGGGTTAGGCCACACCCGTCACACTACTCACCGGCACCACTGAGAAAGGAGCACGCTTATGCGCGGCGAGACCTGGGGCTGACCCTAAGCGCTGAAGGTGTCCGTTCGCCGACTGCTTGCGATCGCGAGCCCATCTGACCGCGATCGCTAGCGCTACCGCGGCGCCGACAGTGCCAGATATCGCTATGACCCATGCCGGGGAATGGTGGTCCGCGGCGGCACCCGCCAGGATCAGGACTGTTCCCTGGCCCAGGCTCATACCACCTTGGGCTAGGCCGAAGGCCTGGCTGCGCTGTTCCTGCGGCGCCGCGCTCACGAAGGCGGCGTTGGCCGCGATCTGGTAGGAAGCACACAGACCCGATGCGGCCAGGATCAGCAGCGAGCCGGGCAGACCGGGCTGCGAGAAAAACAGGGCGAGAACCCCGCAGGCGGCGATGGCGAGCGGGCCCATGACACGCAGTCGGGTCGCCGGAGCCACGAAGCGGCTGAACACGATCGCGCCTGCGGTCTCTCCGAGAGCCGAGGCGGCCAGGATCACGCCGACTGCGGCAGCGCCGCCGCCGAGATCCCGGGCGAGCGGGGTGACCACGCCCTCCGGAGCGTTGTAGAACGCCGCCAGCCAGCCGAACAGCATCGGCGTGCGCAGGGCTGGTCGGCTAAAGACAAGCCGGACGCCGGCGATAACGCCGGTCAGCCGGGCAGGCTGAAGGTGGCCGCCGGCCGCGGCTGGCGGGGCGGGTCGTGAGCGTACCCGGGCCCGGACGATGAGTGCCGACGCGGCGAAGGTGGCCGCGTCGATGATCAGAGACCAGCGCGTGCCGAAGAACCCGGTGACGGCGCCCCCGGCCGCGAAGCCGAGGACCTGCGCGAACTGGTACGTGGTGAGCGTCACTGCGGTCCCCATCACGTACTTTTCGCCCTTGAGCACGTCGGGGTAGATGGCCGCGCGCGCCGAGGTGAACGGCGCGCTGACCAGCGTGACCAGGAAGAGTAGCCCCACCAGGCCGCCAAGCGGCAGGCCAGGAATGGCCATGACCAGGACGATCGCGCACCGGGTCAGGTCGCAGGCGATCATCACGCCGCGGCGCGGGTACCTATCGGCCAGCCAGGCCAGCGTCACGCCGCCGACGAAGGTCGGCACGATGCTGGCCACGAAGGTGATCGCCGCGAGCAGGGCCGAACGGGTCTGGTCGTAAACGAGGACGGTCAGCGCGACGCGGGCCAACTGGTCGCCGAAGACCGACAAGAGCTGCGCCACCCACAGGGCCCGGAACTCCGCCACCGCGAACACGTCGCGGAACGTCGTCGTCGCGGCCTGCTCGGTTGCATCCCCCCGGGCTACCGCGTGTCTAGTTATCTCGCCCTCCGGCTCGGCGAATCGCTGGGTCTTCGGTAATCACATCATGACTGACAGTCGCCTCCCTTAGCAACAGACCAGCCCAGGGCGCACTCCTACTCGACAACTGACCATCATCGTGGGCGGCTACCCCAGCTATTGGAGTACTAACCGCCCGCGATGAGCGAGTCCCGCAGGGTGCAGCTAGAGGTGCGGGTGGTAACGGCGCGGCGACGGGGACCGGGCCTGCCTAGCCGCGCAGCCCCGTCTAGCTACGGAGCACTGCGCCGACCCGGCGAGCAGCCTCGGCCACAGCCGCGTCGCGGGCCGCCGTGGTCTCGGCGGCGGTAAGCGTCCGGTCCGGGGCGCGGAACCTGAGCGTGTAGGCCAGCGACTTGTGCTGTTCGCCGACCTGGGCGCCGGTGTACACGTCGAACAGCCGCACGTCCTCGAGCAGGTCCTTCGGCGCCCCCGCCACCAGGGCCGCCTCCACCTCGGCGGCGGGTACGGCCGCGTCTACGATCAGGGCCACGTCCTGGGTGGCCAGCGGGTAGGCGGACAGTCGCGGGGCCTGCACGGGGCCGACGCCTTCGGCCGCGGTGAACAGCACCGACAGGTCAAGCTCCATGGCACAGGTCCGCTCGGGCAGCCCGAACGCCTGGATCACCCGCGGATGCAGTTCGCCAGCGTGCCCGGCCAGCCACTCCCGCGAGCCGTCGGAGTCCGTGACCTGGGCGTAGATGGCCGCGCAGCGCCCCGGATGCCAGGGTGCGTGCTGGTCGGCGCGGACGTCGAGCCGCACCCGGCACATCCGGCCGACCGCGCGGGCCGCCTCGATCGCGTCCGCCCACGACGCCGTGCGCCCCTTGCCCCACCAGCCGTCAAGCACACGCTCACCAGCCAGCACCGCGCCGACCCGCAGCGGCTGGTCGGGCAGGGCCGCTTCCAGCGAGGCGAGTTCGGCCAGTGAGGGCCCGCGGTCCACCGGGAGGATCGGCGCCGAGGCCGCTGCCCCCGGCCGGGGGCGGAAGACCAGGCCGATCTCGAACAGGGCCGTGTCGGCGAACCCGCGCCCCACGTTGCGGGCCAGAACCCGGAACATGCCGGGCAGCAGGGTCGTGCGCAGTAGCGGTTCGTCCTCGCTGAGCGGGTTCGCCACCACGACCGCATGGCGGCGCATATCCTCCGGTGGCAGCCCGAGCAGGTCCGCATCGGCGCGCGACGCGAACGGCCACGAAAGCACCTCCACGTACCCGGCCTCGGCAAGCGCCCGGCCCACAGAACGGCGCAGCCGCTGGCGCGGCGTGAGCCCGCGGCCGGCCAGCGCGCGGGGCATCCGGGCCGGGACGTTCTCGTAGCCTTCCAGCCGGACGACCTCCTCGGCCAGGTCGGCGGGGTCGGTGAGGTCCGGCCGCCAGGTCGGCGGGGTCACCTCAAGCATGGGCACGAGGCCGTTAACCGCGGCTGACGGCGGATCCGCGGGTTCCTCCGCCCGCCAGGGGGCGATGGTCAGGGCGGCCTTGCGGGTCTGGAGAACGGAGCAGCCCACCTCGCGCAGCCGCCGGATTACGGTGTCCCGCCCATACACCACCCCGGCCACCCGGTCTGGGTAGTCCACGGCCATGGAGATCACCACCGGCGGCACCTCTACCGTGGCATGCGTGCATCCTGGCACCACCTGGCCGCCGCCCAGGCCGGACAGCAGAGCTGCCGCCTTGGCGGTCGCGCGCAGCGGAAGCTCGCGGTCCACGCCGCGCTCGAACCGGTAGGACGCCTCACTGTGCAGCTTGTGCCGCCGACTCATCTTGGCAGTTCCATCGGCGGAGAAATGAGCCGCCTCGATCACCAGGTCGGTCGATTCCGAGTCGATCTCGGTGGACAGGCCGCCCATGGTACCGGCCAGGGAGATCGGCCCGGACGCATCGGCGATCAGGATGTCTTCCGGGTTCAGGGTCCGGACCACGTGATCGAGCGTCTCCAGCCGCTCCCCCGGCTGCGCTCGCCGGACCACGATCTCGCCGGTCAGCTTGGACCGGTCGAACGCGTGCAGCGGCTGCCCTAGCTCGAGCATCAGGTAGTTGGTCACGTCCACGGCGAGCGACACGCTGCGGACCCCGCACCGGGCCAGCCGCACCCGCATCCACAGCGGGGTGAGCGCCGACGGGGAGAAGTCGCGTACCTCGCGCAGCACGAACCGGTCGGAGCCAGTCGGATCGTCGATGCGGGCCGGGTAGACGTCCGGGCCCACATAGTCAAGCTTGCCGCCAAGCAGGGTCGCATCCGGCAGGGCGGTCTCGGCCGGATCGCGGAAAGGCCCGCTGAACGCGCTGGCGAGCTCCCGCGCGAGGCCGCGCACCGACACGGCGTAACCGCGGTCAGGCGTCACCGCGATCTCGAACACATCGTCGCGCAGCTTCGCGTAGGATACGAAATCCGCGCCCAGCGGCGCGCCGGCGGGCAGCACCAGGATGCCGGAGTGATCGTCGCCGATGGCCAGTTCGCTGACCGAGCAGATCATCCCCTCCGAAATGTGGCCGTAGGTCTTGCGCGCGCCGATCTCGAAACCGCCGGGCAGCAATGCGCCAGGCAGCGCGAGCGCGACCCGGTCGCCGACAGCGAAGTTGACCGCGCCGCAGATCACCCCCGACGCCTCGTCGGGCGGCTCGGCCAGCTGGCTCTCGGAGACGGCCACCCGGCAGTACCTGATCGGCTTCTTCAGGCCTGTCAGCTCCTCAATCGACAGCACCTGGGCGATCACCACGCCACGGATGTCATGCCCCACCGACTCCAGCGACTCGACCTCCAGCCCGGCCGCGGTCAGCCGCCGCGAGACCTCGGTGGCGTCGACCGGCTCAGGCAGCGACGCGTACTCACGCAGCCAGGAAAGCGGCACTCGCATCTCAGATCTCCATCCCGAACGCCCGGCTGAATCGCACGTCGCCTTCGACCGTGTCCCTGATCTCGGTCAGCCCGTGCGCGATCATCAGGCTGCGCTCGATGCCGAGCCCGAATGCGAACCCGCTGTACCGGTCGGGGTCGATGCCGCAGGCCACCAGCACCCGGGGGTTCACCATGCCGCAGCCCGCGATCTCGATCCAGCCTTGCGACCGGCAGACCCGGCACGGATCACCGCCCGGCTTAGCCGAGGCGCCGCGGCAGACGTGGCATTCCATCGACACGTCACCCGACGGCTCGGTGAACGGGAAGTAGTCGGGCCGGAACCTGGTACGCAGCCCCACGCCGAACATCGCGTCTACGAACGCCTGGATCGCGCCGCGCAGGTCGGCCATCGTCAGCCCCTCGTCCACCGCGAGCCCTTCGATCTGGTGGAACACGGGGCTGTGGGTAGCGTCGAGTGGGTCGTGGCGGTAGGTACGGCCCGGGCTGACCACGTAGAGCGGTAGCGGGCGGGTGAGCATGGACCTGATCTGCACCGGCGACGTCTGCGTCCGCAGCACCATGCCGGACTTGCGCCCCGGCCCCTCGGGGCTCTCGATGAAGATCGTGTCCTGCGCATCTCTGGCCGGGTGGTCGGGCAGCATGTTCAGCGCGTCGAAGTTGTACCACTCCGCCTCAACCTCGGGCCCCTCGGCCACCTCGTAGCCCATCGCCACGAACACGTCGGACAGCCGGTCGGCGAGGGTGGTGACGGGGTGGCGCGCGCCTGGCGGGACCTGATCCCAGGGCAGGGTGACGTCGACCGCCTCGGTCACCAGCACCTGCCGGTCTCGTTCGGCCGCCAACTGGACCTGGCGCTCGCGCAGCGCTTCACGGAGCCGGCCACGGGCCGCGCCGACCCGCCGGCCGGCCTCGGCGCGGGCCTGGGG
>JBAUAY010000547.1:0-5830 GCA_049676235.1 Streptosporangiaceae bacterium | reverse complement strand
GGTCTGCGCCGCGGCCTGGTCCAGCCCGGCCAGCGACGCGGGGTCCCCCGGATGCGCGGCCTGCAGCAGGTGGCTGGCGGCCCGGGCCGCCGACTCTCCCCGGGCGAGCAGGATCTCGCCGTACTGGCGGTGCAACGCGTTGCGGGCCGGCCCCGGGATCATCTCGCCGACCGCGCGGCGCAGCAACTGGTGGCGGAACGCGAACGCGTGTTCCGAGACGGTCATGATCGCGGCGTCCATCGCCTCCTGCACCGCGGGCAGCAGTGTGGCCGGGGTCTGGCCGAGCATCTCGGCCACGTCTTCCAGCCGGAACGCCGGGCCCAGCACCGCCGCGGTCCCCAGCAGGTGCCGGGCCTGCTGGCTGAGGCCGTCGAGCCGCCGCTGGCCGAGACGGTGCATCCGTTCCGGCAGCCGTGCCGACGTCAGCACGGCGCGTCCGCCGATGACCTGCACGGCGTGATCGTCGCGCAAGCCGCCGATCAGCTCGGCAACGAGCGAGGGGTTACCGGCGGCGCCGCGGGCCAGATCGGCCAGGGCCTGGTCCGGCGGCGCGCCGAACGCATCAGCGAGCATGGCCGCCACCGCGTCGAGATCCAGCGGGGTCAGGGTGACCCGGGCGGCACCGTCCTTCTCCAGCTGGCCGAACAGGTAGCCGGTGGCGCGATGGGGCGTGCTCGACCGGGCCAGGAGCCACGCGACCGGGTTCCGTTTGGTGTCCTGCGGCAACGCGCGCAGCGCGGCCAGCGTAACCGGGCTGGCCCAGTGCAGGTCATCCAGGCAGACCAGGACAGGGCCGGCGGCGGCTCGCTGTTCGAGGTGGGCTCGTAGATGGATGATCCACCACGCGGTCGCATCCGGCAGGTCACGACCGGGATCATCCGCGGTGAGCCCGGCGAACGGCTCACGCAGGGCCGCGCGCAGCGCGAAGAACGGGATCACCTGGCCCAGCGGGTCCGCTGCTCCCGCGGCCAGGGAAAAGCCCTGGTCCGCAGCCGCGTCGGTGGCATGGCGGAGCAGCAGTGACTTGCCGATGCCCGGCTCCCCGTCCACCAGCACCACGCCGCCACCCCCCCGCTGAGTACGCCGCAGCAGGTCACGGATCACCTTTTGTTCCGGTCCACGCCCGCGCATGACCTCCCGGCCGGCCGATCGCTCCGGCGGCGTCATCCTCTCGCGCGCTTCCGGGGAGGAGTCGTTGATCATCGCGGTCATATCGCCGCCTCACTCGCGACCGCCGGGCGGCCGGGCAGCGCCAGGCGCCGCATGTAGAGCAGCGAGCTGACGATGATGCCGTCTGCCGCATGCCCGACCGCCAGCATCAGCTCACGCGCGTGCGCGGTCCCCCCGCTCAGCAGCGGAGCCAGCAGCGGATCATCTACCATGCCCGCCGGCAGACTGACGATCTCCGCGTGCGCCGCCGTCTTGCGGCCCCACTGGAACCTGCCCGTCAGGCCGCAAGCCCGCTCGACGCTGTCGTGCAACTCGGTGAGGTGCGGCACGGTCATCCGCGTGCAGGCGATGCGCGCCGCCGTGGCCTGCGCCTGGATCATGCCGTTCTCCATCAGTCGTCCCCGCCCGCTGCAGACGGGGCTTGCTCACGCCGTCCGGCGCTTGGCGAGCCTGACGCCCGCTCGGCGGGTGGCCGCGGGCGGATGACCAGGCACCCACCGGCATCCGCGCCGGGGCCAGGCTCCGACGGCGAATACGCGAATGCCTTGCGGGCCACGCCGCGTGCCCAGCGCATCCGCATCACTGCCGTCTCGGGATGATCGCCGAACTCCTGCGCCACCCGCCCGGCACACCCCGAGCAGCCGAACGCCCGAATGGCCGCGGCGACGGCCTGCCGGACCTGACCCGCGCTGGGCTCATCGCGGCGCTGCAGCCCCGACACGAAGACGGCGTCAGCCTGGACAGCACAGACGCTGGGATAAGCCAACACCGGCCACATCATGAGCCTCCTCGGCAGTGCGTATCAGGGGCCTGGGACATCGCGGTCGCCTCCCGGTTTTGGGCTGATCCGAGCCTCGCTCCACGACCAGCCCACCCACCTCCCCCCTCACCCCATCTCACCCGGGTGAGAAACCTGAGGGCCGTTCGGAATGAAGGATCTTCCTATTTCCGAACGAGCCGTGGTGCTCGTGCCCCGTAATATTTCCGCGGCAGGGGGGACGGACCGTGTATGACAGCAATGACCGGCATCTCGCCTGCCGACTCGGCACTGCCGGCCGCCTCGGAGTACGGGCGCTGACCGTCGCTGCGACAAGATGCCGCATCGTGCTGCGGGCACGGCTGAGCGGGCGCTTCGAGTCGGCGTTCGACGGGATGATCCTGGAACATGCCCCCAACCAGACGGTGCTCGTCGGCGACGTCCCGGGATCAAGCGCATTTGTACAGGCTGATCGACCAGGCGCTGGACTTCGGGATCGAACTGCTCGTGGTGGAGCAGACCGAGATCTCCGGCGGCAGCGAAGCCAGCGGCTCGCAGGCTGATCGACCGTATTGACAGGCCCGGCCCTTATTCGCCCGTCATATGTCCGCGGCGCCTCTACCGCTCTATTGTCGTCGCAGGCTACAGTCGTTAACGGGTTCGGTCTGGCTAGTCGGGCATGCCGCGCCGGGCCCACACCGGCCACTGGCGGGAATCTGTTGCTGCGGCGGAGCGGTGGGTGGGTGATGGCTGGCACCACCGAGGTCGTGATCGCGACGAAGTTGTTCCGGCCGAGCCTCCGGCAGCACACCGTGAAGCGCAAGCGGCTGCATGACATCCTGCGCCTGGGGTGCACGATGCCACTGACTCTGGTCGTCGCGCCGGCCGGATGGGGGAAGAGCACGCTCGTAGCCGAATGGCTGGCGCACGACGGGATCGCCGCGGGCTGGGTATCGCTCGATGGCGGCGACAACGATCCGATGCGCTTCTGGCGCTACCTGCTGCTTGCCGCCGATCAGGCCGGGTCAGCGGCGGGCGCCGCAGCCCTGGGGCGGCTGGACGCGACCGGTTCCGACGTGCTGCGTGACGTGCTTCCCGCGTTCGTTAACGGCCTGGTGTCCGCGGACGCTCCCTTGGTGCTCGTGCTGGACGACTACCATCTCGTGACCAGTGCCCAGGTGCGCACCTCGGTCGCGATGCTGCTGGACCGTTGCCCGCCCCAGCTGCACCTGATGCTCATCACCCGGGCCGACCCGGGGCTACCACTCGGCCGGCTGAGGGTGCGCGGGGAGCTGGCTGAGTTGCGGGTCGAAGATCTGCGGTTCAGCGCCGCCGAGGCACTGGAATTCCTCAGCTACCGGCCGGGCCTGCAGTTGTCCGAGCAAGACGTGCTCCGGGTGCTCGCGCGGACCGAGGGATGGGCCGCGGGGCTGCAACTGGCGTCCCTGCAACTGCGTGGGCGGGGTGACCCCGCGGCATTCATCGAGCGCTTTACCGGCGCTGATCGGCACATCGTCGACTATCTCGCCGAGGAAGTCCTGGCCAGCCAGCCTCCCGACGTCCGCGATTTCCTGCTGGTGACCTCGGTGCTCAACCGCATGTGCGCGCCACTGTGCGACGCGCTCACCGGAGGGGCCGACGGCGCGGAGCTGATCAGCCGTATTTACCGCGCCAACCTGTTCGTGATCCCGCTGGACGACGAGCGCCGCTGGTTCTGGTACCACCACCTGTTCGGCGGCCTGCTGCGGCACGAGCTGGCCCGTCCATCGCCCGAGCGGCCTGCGCCGCTGCACCGGCGGGCAGCGCATTGGTACGCGGAGCACGACGATGCCACCGAGGCGATCGGTCACGCGATCGCCTCGGGTGATCATGCGCTGAGCAGTCGCCTGGTGGCGGCGCACTGGCTCGGAACCGTCAACATAGGCCAGCTGGAGACGGTGCGCACGTGGCTCGACGCCCTGCCCGCCGAACTCGTCGCCACCGACGCATCCCTGGCGGCGGCGCGGGTCTTGCTGGCCCTCGACAGAGGCCGGCTTGAGGAGGTCAGCGGCGTGCTCGACACCGCCGAGGCGTCGAGTCCGGCTAATACCCGGCTGATGTTCCTGCGCGCGCTGCGCCTGTACAAGACCGGGGACGTGGGCGGGGCCGCGGCCCTGCTGCGGGAGATCTCGCCGAACGCCGATGACGCGTTCATCGCCACCGTCCACCGGCTGATCCTGGGCGTGACCTTGATGTGGCTCGGAGACGCCGACCGCGCCTGGGAACTGCTCGCCGAGGCCGCCCGGCGGGCCGAAGATGACGACAACCGCCTAGCGCGCATGTGCGCCGAGGGGTACCAGGCGCTGCTAGCCGTAAACCGCGGTGACATCGCGCTCGCGGACCGGCTCGCGGGCCACGCGGAGTCGGCGGTGGGCCGCACGCTCAGCGACTCGCATTTCGTAGCCATGTTCCCGGCTCTGGCCCGCGCCCGCCTCGAGCTACAGCGCGCGGACTGGGCCGGCGCCTGGCGTGCGGCCACGACGTCGGTGGAACGAGGCCGCCATGGGGCCGGACGGGTGGAACTCGCCGCGGCACTGCTCACCGCGGCGGCGGCCAGCCGGGTCTACCTGGACGCCGCTAGCCACCAGGCGGATGACGTCCATCCGGCGGCGCTGGTGAACGAGGCCCGCGGCATTCTGCGGCATTGCGCCGACCCGGGACCGCTGGTCACCATGTGGCTGGCCGAGGAACAGCGCGCCGAGGCGGCACGCACCCGGCAGGAGGGGCTGTTCGAACCGCTGACCGACAGGGAGCTGACGATCTTGCGGATGCTGCCCGCTCCGCATTCGCTGCGCGAGCTCGCGGCTGACCTGTTCATCACGCCCAATACCTTGAAGACCCACCTACGGGCGATCTACCGCAAGCTCGGCGCCGAATCCCGGCAGGAAGCGGTGATCCGCGCCCGCGACGGTGGCCTGATCTAACCTTCCGCCACCCGCTTCAGCCCGTTGCCCAGCTTCCCGGCGAAAGCGGGACCAGGGCGGTGATGGTCAGCGCGCGATACGTACGGGCAGGACCAGGGCCTGATGCCACTGCCTCGGCGAGGCTATCCATGCCCGCGGGGGTGATTGAGGTGCCGCGCCGCCGGTCCGGCCACATGGGCGGGGCAGCGCCTGCGGCGGCTTGCCGGTTACCTGGGCGGGAACTGGGAACCCGGGAGGCTCGAGGGGCCAGGGGATGTGGGGGCCGTCGCGGTGTAGCCGATGACCGCGCAGTTGATGTCGACCCCGACCGAGCCGTACAGCTGGGGCTGCCCGGTGGCCGGGTTAACCCCGGTCAGCAGATCGGGCCGGCTGTAGGCCAGATTCAGGACCGTGTTCTCGTTAATCTGCCGCTTGTTGAGCCCCGCGGCGACCGCTTTAGGGGTCCACATGGCGAGCTGGTCATCCCACAGCGGGCTGTAGGCGTCGGCGTGCCGCGGGTCGGTCAGGGTCGGGAAGTCCCCGAACACATTCAGCGCGTCGCCGCCGTAGCGCAGGGCGTTGATGAACGCCGTGTTGGTCTGCACGGCGTTCTCGGACACCAAGCCGTCCTTGGCGTTGTGCTGGAGCCCCTGGGCCTGCGGGTTATTGACGCCGGTCTGCCCGTTGGTGAAGCTGAACAGCCGCTCCCGGGCCGAGCCGAGGAAGTCATCGCAGCCGTTGCACGAGGCGTCGTTCAATGCCGGCACGTAGCTGGACCGCTCGAGCACCGCGCTCAGCGGCTGGCCGGCGTCGGTGGACAGGTACACGATCGGCTCGCTGCCGTCGAAGCCCTTGACGAACAGCATGTCCACCCACGACTCCGAGAACGACCCGGACGGCGAGTCCGCCGGGGAACTGCCGATGTGGATGCCGAGGACCCGGTCCGCGGTGTTGGTGTGGT
>JBAUAY010000546.1:0-2471 GCA_049676235.1 Streptosporangiaceae bacterium | reverse complement strand
CATGGCCGGCCTCGGCCGCCAGCCCGGGCGCCCCCGCACCGCCGTCATCTGCCATAACGTGCTGCCGCACGAACGCCGCCCGGGCGACGTGGCGCTGACCAAAGCGCTGCTGAGACACGCGGACACGGTGATCACGCACTCGGCCGCGCAGGCCGCGCAAGCCCGGGAACTGGCGCCGGGCGCGACGGTGCTGACCGTACGGATCCCTCCGCACCTGCCCGCATCCGACCATCAAAATCATCGGGCCGAACGGTCCTCGGTACCCGCCCCGGCGCGATGCCGTTTGCTGTTCTTCGGCATCGTCCGCCCCTACAAGGGGCTGGACGTGCTGCTGCGGGCCCTGGCCGGCGCGCCGGCGCACGTCACACTGACCGTCGCGGGGGAGTTCTGGGGCGGCACCGGAGCGACCGAGAAGCTGATCGCCGACCTGGGCTTGCCCGACCGGGTGACGCTGCGGCCCGGCTACCTGCCCGCCACCGCGATCCCGGCGCTGTTCGCCGCGGCGGACGCGCTGGTCATGCCGTACCGGGAGGCGACCGCCTCACAGAACGCGATGCTGGCGTTCGCGCACGGCGTGCCGGTGATCACCACGACAGCCGGGGCGCTGGCGGAGGCGGTGCGGGACGGCGTGGACGGGCTGACCTGCGCGCCGGACGACGCCGAGGACCTGCTCCGCGCGCTCATCCAGATCAGCGACCCGGACACGGCCCGACGGCTTCGTGCGGGCGTCAGGGCCTGGGACCCTGAGCCGTGCTGGGCTGCTTATCTGGAGCCGCTGCTGGCAGGCGCGGACTCCGGGCCCGGCCGATGACCAGGCCGGTCCCGGCCCAGAACAGGTCGCCGATCGTCATGACCACCCGCGAGGCGAGCGCGACGACCAGCGCGGACGCGGACGACATGACCGGGGCCAGCACGGCGATGAAGGCGATCTCCCGTGGCCCGATGCCGCCGGGGAAGAAGATGATCAGGAAGCCGACCGCCCAGGCCAGCGCGTAGCCGCCAAGCGACAGCGCGAAGACGTGCGGGCTCTTCCCGGCGAACACGCTGATCAGGAACCAGGCGTGTGCGCCGAAGCAGAGCCAGCCGAACGTCGTCCAGGCCAGCGCCCGGGCCATCCCGGCCCCGCTGACCAACTCCTCAAGCGGTGGCTTGCGCAGCACCCGCAGCACCAGGTTCAGGCCGAACTCGATGATCTTCGGGTACAGGCAGGCGACGGCGAACGGCGTGATGGCCAGCACCCACCAGTAGTGCCTGGCCGCGTGCCCCGACGTCAGCGGCAGCATCACGCCCGCGGCGACCAGCCCGACCACCAGGGTGGTCGCCATGCCGACCAGGCTCGCGGTGGCGCTGCGCCGGCGCGGGACGTCGTAGTCGCGGGCCAGTTCGACCTGAGCGGCCAGCGCCCACACCGCGCCCGGCACGTACTTGCCGAGCTGGCCGACGAACAGCACCCGGATCGCGGCGAGCAGCGGCAACGGCGAGCCGAGGTCGGCGAGCAGCGCGCGCCACGCCATCAGCATGCCGCCGAGCCCGACGATCACAGCCAGCGCGGCGGCCGCCACGTCGTAGCCGTCCAGCTTGGCCAGCGCGGCGTGCACCTGAGTCCACTGCGAGGCCAGGCCGTAGACGGCGAGCCCCACCGCGACCGCCAGCAGCCCGGCGCGCAGCCACGGGCTCTGTGCTAGCCGGGTCGGGGCCAGCTGGGTTGGGCGCAGGCGGCTATCGGGCACGCCGCTAGCGTATACAGGCCGGCTGGCCGCCGTAGCCGATCCTGCCCCGCCATCCGGCAGAACCAGGATGGCAGGATTTCACCTATAGATGGCGATCCTGCCACTCGTGGGCTGGGCGGCCGCCTGGCAAGCTTGATGATCATGAGCAAGCGGAACGCGCCCCTGGCTCACGCTCCGGAAGGGCGGGAGGAGGCTGGATCGCGAGCAGCCCGGAACGTTCGGGATGAGGAAAAGACAGCAGCGGCGCGGCGGGTCAGGTTGGTCGCCTGGGGCTGCCTGCTCATCGTCTGGGTGGTGTGGGGCAGCACCTACCTGGCCATCAGGGTCGGGGTGGAGACGATGCCGCCGCTGCTGATGGCGGCGACCCGGAACCTGGTGGCCGGCCTGATCATGTTCCCGCTGGCCCTGCGAAGCCGCCGGGCGGGGGCGCGCGCGGCCGGGACGCCGGGACGTTACCGGCCCACCCGCGCGGAGTGGCTGGGCTGCGCGATCGTCGGCATCTTGCTGCTGGTGGCCAACGGTGTGGTGGGCGTGGGCGAGAAGACCGTGCCGTCCGGGCTCGCCGCGCTGCTCGTCGCCACCGTGCCGCTGTGGCTGCTCGGCATCGACGCGGGGCTGAACCACGCCAGGCTCGGGCGCGCGCCGATGGCGGGGCTGGCACTCGGGCTGGCGGGCGTGGGCCTGCTTTCCGGCTTCGAAGGCGGCACGGCCGGGATCTCCGTCTGGGGCGTGGTGATCATC
>JBAUAY010000545.1:0-1618 GCA_049676235.1 Streptosporangiaceae bacterium | reverse complement strand
CGATCCGGGCGGCCGAGCAGAACCTCGCCGGCCGGATGGTGGCCCAATACGAGACCGCGCTCGCGAACCGGTCCTCCGACGCCGGCGTCGAGGGCATCGACCACGACCTCGTCCGCCGGGTGGCCCGGTCGGAGCTGAAGGACACCACGACTAAGCAGTCCGGCGAGAACGTGTTCAGCATGATGCGACGCATCGGCCAGGCGAAGGCCGAACTGGCCGCGGACTATGCGACGCAGCTGGCCCGCAGCGCAGGCAAGGTCGTCTTCTTCGCCAAGCACATCGACGTCATGGACGCCGCCGAAGAGACCTTCGCCCGGCAGGGGGTGCGTTTCTCGTCGATCCGCGGCGACCAGACACCCACGGCGCGGCAGGCGAACGTCGACGCCTTCGTGAACGACCCGGACGTCACGGTCGCGGTATGCTCGCTGACCGCGGCTGGCGTGGGCTTGAATCTGCAGGTCGCCTCGAACATCGTACTGGCCGAGCTGTCCTGGACCGACGCGGAGCAGACCCAGGCCATCGACCGCAGCCACCGCATCGGACAGGCCGAACCGGTCACCGCGTGGCGCATCATCGCCGCGCAGACCATCGACGCCCGGATCGCCGGGCTGATCGACGGCAAGGCGGGGCTTGCCGCCCGGGCGCTGGACGGGGCGGACCAGGAGGACTCCCCGTCGGCCGACGTGCAGCTCGAGGCGCTGGTCGCATTGCTGACAGATGCGCTACAGGCGTCTTTCGGACATAGCGACGCCCCGGGTTCCTGACCGTCAGGATTCCCAGGCGAGACGGGAGGACCATGGCGAACCAGCGGCCGCTGGGCCCGCTCGGGCCTGACGTGGCGGTCACGCACATCCTGGTGGTCACCGACCCGGCGCGGTCGCGGGACTTCTGGGTCGACGTTCTGGGGGCCGAACTGTACCGCGAGTACGGCGGAACCAGCGTGGTGCTGCGATTCGCTGGCACCTGGCTGTTGCTGGTCAGCGGCGGCGGCCCGACCGCCGACAAGCCCAACGTGGTCTTCCAGCCGCCCGCCGACGCCGACCTGGTCAGCCACGCGATGACGCTGCGCGTGGCTGACTGCCAGGCAGCCTATGAGACGCTGCGGTCAAGAGGCGCCGCGTTCCTCACCCCGCCGCATGACTGGGGCTCTGAGATCCGCTGCTTCCTGCGAGACCCTGACGGCCACCTCGTGGAGATCAGCCAGTCAAAAGCCAGCTGACAGCGGTAGATTCGGCCGTCGGGCCATGTCCGTAGCCAGACCGAGATCACCCAGTTCGGTGGGGCACCTTGCGGTCACCGCGCCAACCAGTTTTCCGACCATAAGGCGGTTCTGCATGCCTACTTGGCTTGGGTCGGCCACGTTGCCTGACCGGCCAGGGTAGAGGTTGGGTCGTTGGCCGGTGTGCTGGGCAGGAATCGCCTGGGCTCTGATGATGAAGCTAGTCCAGGTAGTCGCGCAGGAGGTCGGATCGGGACGTGTGCCGGAGTTTGGACATGGTCTTGGACTCGATCTGGCGGATCCGCTCGCGGGTCACGCCGTAGACCTTGCCGATCTCATCCAGCGTCTTGGGCTGGCCGTCGGTCAGCCCGAACCGCATCGACACCACGCCGGCCTCAC
>JBAUAY010000544.1:0-4814 GCA_049676235.1 Streptosporangiaceae bacterium | reverse complement strand
CGGCAGTTCGACCCGGCCCTGGCCGCGCTGCTGTGCTCGCACGCGGAGGAGATATTCGGCGGCCTGGAGGCGGCCCCGGCCTGGCGGACCGTGATCGCGGCCGGCCCCGGCCGCAGCCAGGACAGCGATCGCGTCAGCCACGTGCCGACCAAGGTCAAACGGCCCGGACGCGGCGGACGGCACCAGGCCGCGCTGCTGGTACCGGATCACCCCGAAGGCATCCTCGAGCTCGGCGACCAGCGGCGCGGTGTAATCCGACAGGCCAGCCACCCGGTGATGCCGCCTCCGGGTACCCGGGCCCGGAGCTCGCCAGGCACGTATCAGCCCCGCAGCACTGTCTCGGTCTGGGCGGTGTCCTCAGTGCCCCGGTAATACGCGATCTTGCCGTCACGGAACTTGAAGTAATGGTGCAGGTTCATCTCCGCGGCCTTGCCGGTGCTGCGCGACCGGCCCCGGAACCGCACCACGGCGAGCACGTCTGTTCATTGACCTGCACGGTTATGACGATGTTCCGGTAGGGCTAGGACATGCGCTGGATGCTCTGCTGCGTGCGCTTGGGGTGCCGGATGAGCGCGTACCGCATGACGTCGAGCAGTGGGCTGGGCTGTACCGGGCCGTCCTAGCGGAGATTAGTGGCCCCGTACTGGTGATCGTAGACAACGCCTACTCCGAGGCGCAGGTGCGACCTTTGCTTCCCGGTGCCGGAAGTCACCGGGTTGTTGTCACCTCCCGCCAAACCCTGGCTGGCCTGGACGCCAGGTTGGTGGACGTAACGGTCCTGGAGGCGGAGGCATCAGTCGGACTGCTGGATGCGGCACTGCGCACCTCCCGCCCCGATGACGACCGGATCACCGCTGACCTCGATGCGACCGGTCGGCTGGCCACAGAATGTGGCGGACTGCCGCTGGCTCTGCAGATCACCGCAGCGCTACTCAAGGCCGATCCTGCGCTGAGCGCGGCCGAACTGGCAGAAGAGCTTGCTGTCGAGTCGGCACGGCTGGACCAGTTGGCCTATGACGACGCCAGCGGGCACGCCGCGCCGTCGGTCGCGGCGGCGTTTGAGCTGTCCTACCGCAGGCTTGAGGAGATCCCAGCTAGAGTATTTCGGCTGCTGCCGGTCAACCCTGGCCCGGATGCATCCACCGCAGCAGCCGCGGTCATCGCAGATCTGCCGGTGAGCGACCTGCGCAAGACGCTTGCGGGGCTCGTCCAGGCGCACCTCGTCGAGGCCGCTCCTGGCGGTCCAAGCCGGTGGCGTATGCATGACCTGCTGCGCTTGTACGCCGAGCGGCTCTCCAACGCGCACGGCGACACCGATGAAGGCGAGCAGGCCCGCGACCGGCTGCTCGGCTACTACCTAAAGATGTCAGGCATGGCGGTGAAACAGTTCACCGACCGGGACAGCGGTCTGGCCTGGCTCGACGCGGAACGGGCCAACATGGTGGCCGCGGTCACGATAGCTGCGGATACCGGCAGGGACCAGGTGGCCATGGAGCTCCCGCTCGTGCTGGCCGGATACTTTGATTGGCGGCGCCGTTTCGACGACCTTTTGGCCACCACTACCATCAGCCTGGACGTCTCTCGGCGTCTCGGCGACAAGCACCACGAAGGCAGAGCGCTGGGATATCTGGGCTATGCCCTGCGGCAGGTGCGGCGGTTCAAAGAGGCGATCACCGCCCTGCAGGACGCACTGGCCATCTACCGAGAGACCGGCGACCGGCACGGTGAGGGCCTGGGCTTGGACAACCTGGGCACCGCCCTGCGGGAGGCAGGTCGGCCTGGGGAGGCGATCACCGCCCTCCGGGACGCCGCCGCCATCTACCGCGACACCGGCGACCGCCACGGCGAAGGCATGGCGCTGAACAACCTCGGCATTACCCTGCGGGGGGCGGGGCGGTATGGGGAGGCGATCACCGCGCACCAGAAGGCTGTGGCCATCTTCCGCGAGACCGGGGATCAGCACAATGAACGCTTCGCCTTTGGCGCGGACGATGTCGATGCGGTCAGGCTGAGCATGCTCAAGGACAGCCTGGGCGAGCTCGGGAAATGACTCTGACACCCTCCATATACTGCCCGCGCGCCGGGCAGGGCGGCGGGCTGGCGCCATTGGCGTGATACGGGCCTGTCCGGCCCGTGACGCCGCCCTGTCGGCACGACAGCGGTCGGCCGGGGCTTCGGGGGCATTCCCCGGCCGTCCGGCCCGTGTACGGCCCGCCCGCGCGCCATCGCCGCACGGGCGGGTCCCTGGGCGGCGGGATACTGCCCGCTCGTCCACTATCTTCACGATCTTCGAGGGCACCTCGGCGATCCAGCGGATGCTCATCGGGCGGACGGTCACCGGGCTGGACGTCCGGTGGTCTGACCTGCGGTTGGGCTGAGCAGGACGACGCGGAGCTGGTTCCGGATGTCTTGCACGAGGTCGTCAACGCTTAGGCCGACGTTCACTGTCGCCGCCATGCTGAGGAACATGATCGCGGAGACGACGCGTGCCAGCGTGGCCGCTTCAGTTGTTCGGACCCGGTTGTCGCGGCCGAGGACTGCGGCGACAGCGTCCTCGGTCTGCGCAACGATGGCGAGCGCCTCGGCGTGGCGGGAATCCTGCGGGTCGCCGAAGACCATCTCCCGCAGGTAGGTGCGGCCGTTGTCGATCTGGACCCGGTTGCACTCGACGATGGGGCGGACAATCGCCAGCACGGCGTCCAGCACGTCGGGGATTGCCTCAGCGTCCGCCCGGCCCCGCTCGAGCGCCTCGACGTAGTGGGAGTTCTGCACGAGCAGCAGAAGCTCTCCCTTGGTCTTGGCGTAGAGGAACAGCGTCCCGGTGCCGATGTCGGCCTTATCGGCGATCTGCTGGGTGGTGACGTCATCGACGCCGTGCTCGGCGAACAGCTCGCTGGCGGCGGCGACGATGCGGTCGAGCTTCTCCTGCTTGTTCCGCTCGCGCCGCCCGGCCGGGGTAGTGGTGACGGGCATGGCGAGTGTCCTCCCGAATAGGACATGACTCTACTCAATTGTGAGAGTAGTCCCCATTGAGTGGGTTCAGTTGTGCGCGGGCTGATTCTTCCACGCAGGCGGCGCAGCCCTGATGGTGGCGCTTCCGTGCCGTCGACGCAGATGTTGAGGGCCGCAGCGATGCTGCGGCCCTTAACGCTACTTCTGCTGGTTGGCGAGGCCAATGTACTCCCCGAGCCGGTACTCGACGTCGATGCCGGCCTGCTCGACGACTGCCTGTCCGCCGGCCGCGCGGGTGAGGAACCCGGGAAGGGTTAGGGAGTGGGCGAACTCGCCGTAGGCGGCGGCGAGGTCGGCGTCCGGTGGGAGGGTGGCGCGGTTGATCGCCTTCTTGGCGGCGGCGAGCGAGGTGCGGTCGAAGGATGCGAGCCGGGCGACGATGGCGGCGACGAAGGCATCGAGCTCGGCGTCGGGCAGGGCGCGGGTCACCCAGCCCCATCGCTGCGCCGTGTCGGCGTCGTAGTCGGCGCTGGTAAGGATGACCTCCAGCGCCCGGTCGCGTCCGATGGTGCGCGGGAGGCGTTCGGTGCCGCCGCCTCCGGGCAGCAGGCCGCTGCCGACCTCGGGCTGCCCGAAGATCGCGTGCTCGCGGCTGGCGTAGCGAAGGTCGAGCGCGAGGGCGAGCTCGTTGCCGCCGCCGCGGGTGCGGCCGCGGATGGTCGCGATCGTCACGTAGGGCGCCTTCGAGATCTTCAGCACGAGGTCGGTCCACACCGGCAGCTCGTCGTCCCCCGCTGGGGCGGGGAAGTCGGCGGCGGCCGCGAGATCGAAGTGGTTGGAAAAGAAGTCCGGCACCGCACTGTCGAACAGAACGACCTGGATGTTCGGGTCGTCGGCCAGCTCGTCGACGATCGCGGCGAGGCGCAAGACGGTTTCCCCGACGATGAGGTTGACGGGCGGGTTGTCGAAGGTGATCCTCGCGACCTGCGGTGAGGTGCGCTCGTAGCGAATGGTGCTCTGCTCAATCATGGTTGCGTGCTCCAGTCGATGGTTGGGAGGTGCCGCCCGTCAGACAGGTCGGGGCGGCCCGGCCTCGAGGCCGAGGGCGGTAATCAGCGGCCGAGGAACTCGACGGCGACGGGGGTGAACTTCTCGTGGTACTGGAAGATGCCGCCATGGCCGGAGTCGGGGTAGATGATCAGCTCGCTGCCCTTGATGCGCCGGTGGAGATCCTCAGAGAGGTTCGAGGGCACCATGCGGTCGTTGTCGCCGTTGGCGATCAGGGTGGGCCGGGTGATCGTCGACAGGTCTTCGGGCGTGCCGCGTCCCCAGTTCTTGATCGCCTTCAGCTGCGTCCGGAACGCCTTGACCGAGATCGGGGCGTCACGGTCGACGGTGCGCTCGGCGAGCCGGTCGACGAACGCACGTGCGGCGGGTTTGCCGGCGGCGTTGCGGTTGAAGAACAGGAACTCTTTCGGGTCCGACCGGGTCAGGGCCGCCCGCAGCATGTCCCGGTAGGTGACGCCGGCGACCTTGTCGATGCCCTTTCCGCCTTTCGGGCCGGTACCGGTCAGCACGAGCTTGCGGACGAGTTCGGGGTGCTTGACCACCAGGGCCTGGGCCACCATGCCGCCCAGAGAGAAGGAGAAGACATCGATCCTGTCGTAACCGAGGGCCGTGATGAAGGCGTAAGCATCATCGGCCATCGCCTCGACGGTGTCAGGGGCGGCTCCGCTTGATGCGCCGACGCCGCGGTTGTCGAAGGTGATGACGTGCCGGTTCTCGGCGATCGGGTCGATGATCCGGGGGTCCCAGTTGTCCAGGGTCGCGGCGAGGTGGACGAAGAAAACGACGGGGATTCC
>JBAUAY010000543.1:0-2945 GCA_049676235.1 Streptosporangiaceae bacterium | reverse complement strand
CGCTGCGGCAGCCGGGCCGACATCAGCACGGCGTGTCCGCCGGTCACCTGCACAGCGTGATCGTCGCGCAGGCCGCTGATCAGCTCGGCCACGAGCGAGGGGTTCCCGGCGGCGTCAGCGGCCAGGCCGGCCAGGGCCTGGTCCGGCGGCGCGCCGAACGCGTCGGTGAGCATGGCCGCTACCGCGTCTTGATCCAGCGGGCCCAACGTGAGCCGGGCGGCACCGTCCCGCTCCAGCTGACCGAACAGGTACTCCGTGGCGCGGTGGGGTGTGCTTGACCGGGCCAGGAGCCACGCGACCCGGTGCCGTTTGGTGTCCCGCGGCAACACCCGCAGCGCGGCCAGCGTGGCCGGGCTGGCCCAGTGCAGGTCATCCAGGCAGACCAGGACCGGCGCCGCCGCGGCGCGCTGTGCGAGGTGGGCTCGTACCTGGCTAATCCACCACGCGGCCGCATCGGGCAGGTCACGACCGGGATCATCCGCGGTGAGCCCGGCGAACGGCTCACGCAGGGCCGCGCGCAGCGCGAAGAACGGGATCGCCTGGCCCAGCGGGTCCGCCGCCCCCGCGGCCAGCGAAAGGCCCAGCTCCGCTGCGTCGTCGGTGGCGTCTCGGAGCAGCCCGGACCTGCCGGTACCCGGGTCCCCCTCCACCAGCACCACGCCGCCCGCCCCCCGCCCAGCACGCCGGAGCAGATCACGGACCGTCCTCTGTTCGGCCGCACGTCCGTGCAGGACTTGCCGCCCGCCCGGCCGCTCCCGGGGCTTGGTCCTGCCGCCTGCTTGCGGGGAGGAGTCGCTGATCATCGCGGTCATGTCACACCTCGCTCGCGGTCAGTCGGGGACCGGCCAGCGCCAGGTGCCGGATACGGGACAGGCCCGCGCCCGGGCCGGGTCCGGGCGCCGGATCCGCGAACGCCTCGCGGGCCACGCTGCGCGCCCAGCGCATCCGGATCACCGCCGTCTCGGGATGATCGCCGAACTCCTGCGCCACCCGTCCGGCGCAGCCCGGGCAGCCGAACGCCCAGATGGCCGCGGCGACGGCCTGCCGGACCTGACCCGCGCTGGGCTCATCGCGGCGCTGCAGCCCCGACGCGAAGTCGGCGTCAGCCTGGACAGCACAGACGCTGGGGTAAGCCATCATCAGCCTCCTCGATCGTGCCGGTTATGGCTGCCTGGCCGGGGCAACGGATGGCGTCCATATCTGACTGACCCTTTCGCCTAGACGAGGTGCTCGCTGCCGTCGACCGTGATGGAGACCCCGGTCAGGAACCCGTTGGTCAGGGCCGCCAGCGCCGCGATCGAGGGCTCGTCTGTGACGTCGACATGCTCGATGCCGATATCCGTGCCGCGATACGCCTCGGCCAGGTCATCCGGGTGAAGCCCGGCGGCGGCAACCCGGCCCCCGTCCTCACCGACGGCCTGGGCGATGGCACGGGCGATCCCGGAGCCCTGGCCGATGACCAGCACGGTCTTGTCTTGCAAGGCAGGCATCTGTTTCCTCCTTTGATGGCACCGATCGAGCCTCCGCGAGGTCATCGCGCGGTTTATGCGGCGTTTGGCGGCGACGTAACGAAGTAGTAAGACATGTGAGCACTGTGCACTTCAGGCTGGGTGAGCAGTCATCACCCGCCCAGGCCCGTTCACCCGGGTGATCTGCCCGGCGGCGTCCGATCTGCGAACCCAGCTACGCGCGAGGCCTTCGCTGACTCGTCGGCATAGCTGCGGCGTGGCGGCCGCGACCGTGAGCCCGAGCACGAGCCAGCCCCCGACGAGATAGGGAAGGAGGATGTAGGGAAAGGCCGGAGCCGGAATCAGATTGCGAAAGAGCACGTAGAGCGCCGCGACCGCTCCGCCGAGCGGCAGTACCGCGGCCGGAAGTCGCCGTTAACACGACCGAGCACGTACAGCCGCAGCGCGCTGACGCTCACCAGGACGTAGACCATCAGGAGGCTGAGGGCGCCTGTCGTAGCCAGGTAGAAGAACGCATCCAGCGCACCAGTGCCGGCCAGCCCGAACGCCAGCAGCAGCGCGAACGTCAGCGTCATACTCGCCGTCACCGCGCCGGCCGGGGTCCCGATCTGGTGCGAGACGGTCGCCAGGGCGCTCGCCAGGATCCGGTCGCGAGCCAGCGCGTACAGCGTCCGCGACGCGACGGCCACGCCAACGAGCGCCGCTCCCAGCGCGCTGAGCACGGCGGCGACGTCGAGCACGGCGGCCATCGCGGGCCCGACATAGATAAGCGCGAGATCCCCGAGCGGCGCCGTCGAGCACGCGAACCGCGCGACACCCGCCGGGCCGGTCCCGAATCCAAGGACCTGCCCGCTGACGCAGAACGCGTAGAAGACGGTACCGAACAACACCGCGGCCACGACAGATCGCGGGATCGCCTCGGCGGGCCGGCATGACTCCTCGCCAGCTGAGATCGACGACTCGAAGCCGCCGAACGACAAGATGCCATAGGTGCACGCGAAACCGACCGCCGCCAGTCGGTCCACGCGGAAGCTTGAACACATCAGGGGTCAGGGTTTGGTGGCCCGGAGCGTTTCCGGTGCCGAGCCGCACGAAGCTGACCACGATCAGCAGCAGCGAGACGGCCTTCACCGCAATCACCGACCGCGCCGTCAAACTGATGCCACGCCAGACCAGCAGCCACACCTGTGCCCACGAGATCAGCGCGATCGGAAGCCAGTCCGCACCTGTCACGATCCCCGTGTGGCGCAGGAAGGCTTGCGTGAACGCCGCCATGCCGAGCACCGGACCGGCGGGAACACGATGTAGGTGCCGAGCAGCATTCAGGTCGCGGCAAGACCCGCGCCCGGTCCGAGCGTCTTGCCGACGAAGGCGTAGACCGAGCCGGCGTGACTGACCGCCGCGGACAGGCGCGCGAAACCAAAGCCGATCAGCAGCACGGCCGCGCCGGCGAGGAGATACGCGAGCGGTGCCGCC
>JBAUAY010000542.1:0-5667 GCA_049676235.1 Streptosporangiaceae bacterium | reverse complement strand
CCCGGGCGAGCTGGCGGCCCAGCGCGCGGACCGCGCCCATCCGGGCCTTGACCGTCCACACCGTGCTGCGCCGGGCGCCGGGCCGGGACGGGTGCGGGGTGCGGGTGCACACCATCCCGGAGTCCTTGGCCACGTCGATCGCGGCGACCCGGTTATGGACTCGCTCGTGTTCCTGGTCGTCGATCACCTGCGGTCCGCTCACCGCTTCCTCCTATGCTGGGAGTGATGGGATAGAAGCGGGCTGCCCGGGGGTCCCGGTCGGCGGGCACCAGGCCCGGAATACTGACCGGCGCGCTCGAAGCAGCAAAAAGCGACCCTCAGGTCAAGACCCCAGCGCCAAGCTAATTGACGGGTTCGCGTCCCATAGACAGCCGGCGTCACGGGCAGCCCGCACCCACACTGCCACCCCGCCCGCCCGCACCCCAGCCCCAGCGCGGCAGCAGGCCCCAGGCCCCGGCCACCCGCACCGGCTCAGATTTTCACGCGACGCGACCATCCACCCGGATGAAAACAGCTAATTGCGCGGCTGCGCGGTCGCCTCCGGCCCGGATACGGCGGGCCCACGCCTCGGCCCGCCACGGCGAAATCTTGCCGGCCTGCACGGCGGCGGCCACGATTTGGTCAGGGCTGCTCATCACGCGCCCCCTTCCCGGGGGCGGTCAGCGGCCCGGGTGCACTGCGCTTGGTGGAGGGTCCGTGCGGCGGGCGCGGACGTCAGGAAGGTGGGCGGGCCGCCGCCGTCGCTTGCCGATTCTGCGGGCGGGCTGGCGTCGGGCACAAGTGACCAGCCGGGACCGGGGCTTTCTTGTCGTGTCGGGTCTGGCCGGGCTGGCCCGGGTGGCGGTCATCTCTGGGCCGCGCCTCGCCGCTGCGGACCGGCGGAGAGTAGTCGTTGCCGAGGGTCAGACCTGTACCACCGCAGAGGTTCGCGCGCAGCCACAGATGCAGCAGCTGGGACGCCGAGGAACCTTGCTGACGCTGCTAGTCCGCAGCTGCGAACTCGGCGAGCCACGCCAGAGCGGTGTCTTCTTCAAGCCCAACTTGGGGACCGATGACCGTGGCGAGGGCAGCGAGCCCGTCGCCACCGTAAGTCGGCAGATGCTGGAGATAGAGCTCGCGGAGCCGTTCCTTCTTACGGAGCCCGTCGAGCTGGGAAGGGATGACCGCAGCGGCCCGCTGATCGGCGGGCCTGGTGAACTGGGCGTAGAACTTCAACGTCGTGGAACCCTCCGCGTGGCCAAGACGCCAGGCGACGGTGTTCAGGTCGGTGCCTGCGGCCAGGAGCTGGGTGGCGGAGTAGTGCCGTAGTTCCTTCAGGGAGCTCGTGACGCCGACGCGGCGGGCGTACCGGCGGTACCGGTGAGTCATCGTGTCCGGGTTCCACGGCGTGCGGCCCACCGGGTCAGGGGAGAACGCGAAGGCGTCTTCGGGCACCTCGACACCGAGGGCCCGCGCCTCGGCGCGGCGGCGCCGGAATCGCTCGCGGAGCAGCTCGCAAGTCAGAAGGTCCAGCGACAGGACGCGGCCTTCACCGTCCTTGGGAGCCTTCTCGATCCGGTTGCCTTGCTTGACGATGTAGTTGGCGGAGACCCGGACTTGCTGTCGTCCGAAGTCGAACCGGTTCTCGCGCAGCGCGCTGACCTCGCCGCGCCGAGCTCCGGTCGTGATCGCGGTCCACAGGTACAGGCCGAATTCCTCGTCCTGGGTCCACACGAGGTTGAGTAGCCGGGCGGCCTGGTCCGGGCTTGGCGGGTCAGGCTCCCGTTTGCGCGGGTGCGGCGGCCTGGCGCTCTTGGCGACGTTGCGCTCGGCCCACTCGTAGCGGACGGCCAGGTCCAGGGCCGAGGAGATGATCGAGTGGATCCGCAGGATCGTGGCCGGCTTCATCGGCTTGCACGCGTGCGGTCGGCACCGAGCGTCGCATACATGGGGCCGGGTGGTGCGGTGGTCACGCAGCGGGCCGCATCGCTGGTCGCACGAATGCTCACCGTCGGCATAGTGCTCGGTCCGCGGCAGCCTTCCGCACAGCCGGGAGCACTTCTTCAGCGCGGTGTACAGCGCGTCGAGCGAGTCGGCGCCGAGCTTGCGGATCTTGACCTCGCCGAGCAGCGGCCCGATGGTGCGGCGGACGTAGCCCTGGTGCGCCTCCCGGGTCGACACCTCGAGGTCGGCGACCTCCAGGTACTTGCCGAGCGCCTGGCCGAGAGTCGCGTGCTGGTCGGGGAACCGGCCGCCGTCGGCCTCGACGAGCATCCGGCTGAGCGCTGCGTGGGCGGCAGCCTCGTCAGGGCAGGTCTGCCTGAGGAGGCGTGCCTTGCCGGTGACCGGGTCGGTTCCCGCGTAGACCTTGACTCGGAACGAGCCGCTTGGCAGCTGCTGTATATGACCCTTGCTGGTCTTGGCCATGGCGACACGATAGCCCGATTAGGCCTTTTCGGTCCACAACCCGGTCCACGCTATCGAACGCCTCTGTTCGATTTGTTGATTCTAGCTGGAGCCGCCTATCGGAATCGAACCGATGACCTACGCATTACGAGTGCGTCGCTCTAACCGACTGAGCTAAGGCGGCATGCCGTCCGGCGGGACGACGCGACGAGTCTACCGGACGGCGAGCTCACGGCCGGCGAGGCTAGCAGCGGACAAACCGTAATATCCTCACGTGAGGCTTCCCGAACGCGAAGCGCGGGCCCGGTTCGCCACCGTGCCCGTGGTCCGCCGGGGAACCGCTGATGATCAAGGGCGGCCGCATGTGGCGGTGATCACCTTCAGGGTCGACGGTGACACGATCTACACGGCCGTGGACCAGAAGCCGAAGTCAGGCACCATGCTGAAGCGGTTGCGTAACGTCGGCGAGAATCTGACGGTCACTATGCTCGCCGACCATTACTCCGACGATTGGGAAACGCTGTGGTGGGTTCGCGCCGACGGCCGGGCGACGATCCTGGCGGACCACCGGCAGATGGCGGCACCATTGAGGTTGCTGGCGAACCGGTACTGGCAGTACCGGCGGCAGGCCCCGCCGACGGGTCCCGTACTGGCGGTGACGGTCGAGCGGTGGACGGGCTGGACCGGGGCGCCGACGACCTGAGCCGCGCCAAACGAGCGGGCCGCCGGCTACGCCGGCACTGGATGTTCGCGACATTGCTGATCCTCGCGGCCGCGCTCAGGGCAGTGGTGCTCGTGGCCTACCACCCGGCGCTGATCTTCCCGGACAGCGTTCGGTACCTGCAGTACGCCCATAACTTCACCGCCGGGCAGTGGAGCGCCGACGCCTTGCGGCAGAGCGGGTACTCCGTCCTGATCATCCCGGTCATGCTGCTGCACGACCTATGGATCATCCCGCTGGCGCAGCACCTGGCGGGGCTGGCCACGGCCGTGCTGGTGTACGCGGTGCTGGTCCGCTTCGGCAGCCGGATGTGGCTCGCGGCGCTGGCCTCCATTCCGGTGCTGTTCGACCCGCTGCAACTCATCCTCGAGCAGTACGTCCTAGCCGATGTCTGGACCGCCTTCCTGGTCCTGGCCGCTCTCGTCATCCTGGTGTGGCGGCGGGAAAGGCCAGCAGAAATCCTCCAACCCTGGAAGGAAAGCTGGCTTCCGGCGGCCGCCTGCGGGCTGCTCCTCGGGCTGGCCGTGACGTTCAGGGACGACGTGCTGATCATGATCGTCCCGGCCGCCCTGTACGTGCTGGTCGCCGTCCGCCCGCGGCGCCGCATGCTCACCCGGCTGGCGGCGCTCACCGGGTGCTTCCTCATCCCGGTGGTCGGCTACCTCGGCTGGTTTGACGCCTCGCACGGCGAGTGGAACTTCACCACCTTCAGCGGCACGTTCCTCTACGGCCGGGTCGCCGACTTCGCCGCCTGCCAAGGGCTGAACCTGCCCGCCTACGAGAAGCCGCTGTGCCCCGTGCAGCCGGTCGCGCTGCGTAACACGGACTTCTACGAGTGGAACCCGCAATCGCCGCAGTGGACCTTCCATCCCCCGGCCGGGATGTCCAGGGACACGGTTGTGCGCGACTTCAGCCTGCGGATACTGCGCCATCAGCCGCTCGCTTACACCGACGCGGCCGCCCGTGACTTCCTCTACGGATTCTCGCCGGTCCGCGGTGCCGGGCCGGAAAAGTACTCGCCGGCCTACCTGCAGTTCCACACCTACGTCCGGCCTGACCAGCAGGCCTACGCCTCGATCGCCGCGCTCGGCTACCAGGCCCCGGCGGTGCGGCCAGGCCTGGCCGCCTTCCTGACGAACTATGGCCGGTGGTTCTACGTACCCGGCCCGGTGTTCGCGGCCGGGCTGGTGCTGGGCCTGGGCGGCCTCGTCGCAGCCACGGCCCGGCGCGGCACAAAGGACAGGCAAGGCAAACAAATCCGCGACGCCGGGCTGCTGTTCACCGCCAGCGCGGTGCTCATGCTCATCGTGCCTGCCGCGTTCGCCACCTTCGACTGGCGATACCAGCTTCCGCAGCTCAGCCTGATCCCGGTCGCCGCGATACTTGGCGTGCAGGCGGCCCGCAGCCGGCAGCCCTAGCCATGCCCGGAGCCGTGCGCGGCCACTGGCCGTTCGTCCTGGTCCTGTCGGCCGGGCTGGCGCTTCGGGTGCTCACCGAGGTTGCGTACCGCCCGGCGCTGCTCTACATCGACTCGGCCAAGTACCTGGTCGGTTCGAGGGGCACCACGCCCGAGGGTTACCAGGTCCTGCTGCGGCTGCTCGATCCGGTGGGCGGGCTCGCCCTGGTCGCGGCGGTCCAGCATGCCTTCGGCCTGGCCATGGCGACCGCCGTGTACGCGCTGCTGATCCGGTACCAGGTGCCGCGGTGGGTCGCGACGCTCGCCGCGGCGCCGGTGCTGCTCGACGGATACCAGCTCCAACTCGAGCAGACCGTCATGCCGGACGTGCTGTTCGAGACCATGATCGCGGGCGGCCTGGTGCTGCTGCTGTGGCCCCGGCCGCCCGAGCAGAACGGGCAGAAGAGCCTGGCACTGGTCGCGGCGGGCGCGCTGGTGCTCGGCGCCACCGCCACCGTGCGCGAGATCGGCGGGGTCCTCATCCTGCCCGCCGTGGTCTTCGCCGTGGCGACCGCGTCCGGCTGGCGGCGCCGCACGGGCCGGGCCGCGCTGGCCACGGCCTGTTTCGCGCTGCCCGTCCTCGGCTACATGGCCGCGGCGTACTTCGTCACCGGGCACTTCGGACTGGCCAGCAACGGGCCCGCTCCGGAGTACGGGCGGGCGGCGGCGGCGGCCGACTGCGCCACCTTGGCGCTTCCCGCTGACGAGCGCGCGATGTGCCCGTCTCCCGGCCGCACGCTCGCGCTGGGCGGCATCGACGGGCTGCTGCACAATCCGCAATCACCCGGGCATACCGTGCCGGTGCCGCCCGGCACCACCCGCGGGCAACTGCTGGCCGGCTTCTCGCAGGCCGTGTTCCGCCAGCAGCCGCTGCGAGTAGCCGCGTCGGTCGCGCGGGACTCCGTCCGGCTGTTCGCGCTGACCAGGGACGGCGACCCGGAGATCACCAACATCGCGCGCTGGCAGTTCCAGACCTTCTATCCGACGTACCCGCACCGGTACACGATGGCCGCCTTCACCCGGCTGGCCCGCCAGCACGGCAGCGGCGGTGACCTGGTGGCGGTCAAGCCGGCCGCCACCGTGCTGCGCGACTACCAGCTGGACG
>JBAUAY010000541.1:0-3717 GCA_049676235.1 Streptosporangiaceae bacterium | reverse complement strand
TTAGCGGGCTCCAGATCCTCCAGCTCGGCGAGGTGCGAGGCCAGTTGCTCATCACCACGCTGGTGTCCTACCGCGACCCCGCCCTCGCGATCCGCTGCGGATTTGCCACCTAGCGCCGCGCGGTGACCCGGGGCGCAGTGCGGCGACGGCCAGAGCGCCCCTACCATCCAGCGCTACCTCGACGGCGACATCGGACCCGCCACCCGCCGGGAGCCGTCGTAAACCCAGACGGCACCGGCGGCGCCATCGCATCAGCGGCCCGCTCTGGGCCGTCAGCCGCCGGTCATCTGGCGGACGCTGAATTGCGGGAAACCCAAGAACTGGTGCATAACGCCCGCTACGCGCTGCAGTCGGGTCACGTCGACCGCTCCGACCGGGTAGGAATCGAGCGCCATGACCGCGGCCTGCACCTTGGTCAGGCCAAGCGGCGACGGGAGTGCCTCCATGGCCTGCTCCACGGCAGACCGGTTCGTGTCCGCGATCTGCTGGCCCTGCTCGAACGCGGCGCGGAACGCCGCGAGCGTCCCCGGGTGCAGCGCGGCCCACTGCCTGGTGACAGCACAGCCCTGTACCGGGAACGCGGCGGTCGCGCCCTGATCCAGGTCTGCGAGCAGCGTGACGCCCATCGACAGCTGAGCCTGGCTAGCAAACGGCTCGGGCAGCACCGCCGCCGCGATCTTCCCGGCCTTGAGCATCGCCGCCATCTCAGGCAGCGGATAGTACGCGAAACGCGCTCCGGACACGCTCAGCCCGTGATCGGCCAGCGCGGAGGCGGCCAGCAGGTAGAGGATGTTCCCCGGCGCGTTGACGCCGATGATCTTGCCTTCCAGATCGGCTAGTGTCCGGATGCGCGAGCCGGGCATCACGTACAGGCCCTGGGCTCCCGGTTCCATCACCGAGCCTTCGGCAAAAATGTCCAGGTCGGCGGCGACCATGGCACCGCTGGTCGAGGAGGGCCGCTTGCCCTGGTCGTAGTTTTGCTGCGCCTGGATGTAGCTGACGTAGTTACCGCAGGAGATGTCGACCCGACTGCGCGGCTCGTCGAGCGCCTGGGCGTTGATGACCGTCTCGGAACTGACCGCCGGGATGAAGGTGACGTGCAGGCCGCGCGCCGCGAACAGGCCGTCGTGGAGAGCAACGAAGAAACCGGCAGAATCGGCGGCGGGCACCACCGCGGCATTCAGGTCCGCCTGCTCGATGACGGGCGGGGCGGCATCTCCGCCGCCGGTAAGCCGAGGCAGGAGCAAGATCGCCAAGACTGCGACGGCCGCAGCGGCGCCAATTACCTCCGCGGCCCGGACTGCCCGCGTGAACCTACGTACCATCGCCGGTTCCTCCCTTCCTCAGGGTCGACAACGACATCCCCGGCACAGCTGGCGCCCGGACTGGCTACGGACGCCGGGCCGCCGCAGCCGGTCTCGTCAGCCGGACGCGGCACCAGCGCAGCTCGGACGGGCGAGCCGGCGGCATCGCATTCACCGGATTCCTTAGCGGGCCGGTTCGAGTAGGTCCGGGAGAGCCCTGGCCACTCTGCGCGGCTGCTCTCCCGGCGAAGGTCCGGACGACATCCTGGACCGTCCGGTGCCGGTTGCATGGAAAATAGTGCTGCAAGTTGCAGTGAGAGACATCGGTCAGCTGACCGATTTTTGACCGCGGCCAACGAGCCCGAGCCTTGGGTCGGGCATGTCCCAGTAGAGGTGGGCTAGGTCAGCAGGCAGCCGCGGCGCGCCCGGTCGGTGGCATGGCGCCGGGGCTCCTGCGCCTCAAGGCTGCCCGACGGGTGCTTCGATGTCGTCGTAGACACGGGCCGCGGCCAGCAGTCCGTCCGGCCCGCGCTCGTAGACCCCGATTCCCGCCTGGGGCGGCAGGTCGTGGCTGCCCCAGCGGACGCAGTTGTATTCCAAGGCGCAGCGCACGCCGTCGTCGGTCACGGCGCAGTGCTCAAGGCCGATGCCGCCGCCCGCGCTGAAGCACATGGTGAAGAACGAGCGGAGCTCACCGGCGCCGCGGTGAGCCAAATGCGGGCCGATAGGCTCGCGGAAGTACCCATCGGACGCAAAGGTGCCCACTATCGCTTCGGCGTCACCAGCCTCGAGCGCGGCCTGGTAGCGGCCCACGACATCACGGGGGACGACCGACCCGGGCTTGAGTACGGGAGGCCGGAGGTGGCGCCGTCCGTCGACCGGCCATTGGCTGCAGTAGGTGCGGAACACCACCGACCGGTCGTCGGGGGATTCGGCGACGACCGCCACCGGCCAGGCCAGTTCCCGCCCGTCACCGGCCAGGTGCGCCAGTAGTTCTACCACGGCCCGCCCGCCTACGACGGTGGAGGCCACGGTCTCGATACGGGCGTGGTGCTCGGCCAGCCAGGATTGATTCTGGCTGACGAACCGCCGCAGTTGCTTGTGGCCGCGGATCTCGCCTGCGCGGGGATCATAGATCACCACCTCGCCAGGCCACACAGTCTCCAGAGCGTGGGTATCACCTTGGCTCAGCGCGGTGAAGTACTGCCCGACCGGATCCGCCTGACCCGCGGCACGAGTCTGCCTGCGCGCCAGCACCACAGCACTGGTGAACTCCGGAAACCACGGCATCACAACCCCCATGCTCCGTTTTCTGCAGACTGCCGTCCTTCGTCCTCCGGCAGCCTACTCATCCCCAGCGCTGACCCAATGAAAGCCCCGCACCGGCACAGAAGCTGACGCGTATCACCGCCACCCTAACCGCCCGACCAGTGCTGCCACTGCCGCCTGGCCGAGCCGGCCCCGTCTGCCGTTCAGGAACGCTACGCCTCACTCTGACGAGCGGACCTCATACCACAGGCCGCCGTTGAGGTTGAGGTTGTTGCCGCCTGCCTGGCCCGGGCCGCTATCGCCGATATAGGTGTAAAGAGGATGGCCGTCGTAGGTCGCCTGAAGACCGCCGCCGGGCCTTTTGATGGTGCCGAGCTTGCCCGTGACGCCCGGCCCGGCCTTGGGATGACCGGGAACCGGCGGCCAGTAGGCGGTACACGACCCTGTGCATTTGGAGATCGCAGGGGTGTCGGGAGCGAACCAGTACAGCGTGCGGCCATTGGCATTGGTGAGCACGTTGATACCGCTGATCGTCGCGGTCTTCAAGGTAACCCCGGCGTCGGTAGCCGCCGCAGGTGTACCGCCCGCGTTGGCTACCGCGACGCCGAGCAAGGTCAAGGCGGCCACCGAGACGACGCCGACCGCGGGGATCACCATCGACATCGCTGCCTGCACCCGCGCCAGTATCCGGGCGTCCGGGCTGCCCGGCCCATCGGCGTGGCGCACGGGACCCGCGGCGATCGCGGCCAGGGCCAGCACGGCGAAGGCAGCCACCTCGATCAACCCAGCGGCGATCCCCGCCCTCGTGCGGACCTCCTTGAACCCGAACAGCCCGATCCACACCGCCAGCAGGTAGGCGCTGAGCGTGGTCAGCGCGAACACCGCACTTGCGGCGGCGGCCACCCAGCTGCGTGTCACCAGCGCTGCTACCGCCAGCACGTATCCCACGATGACCTGCAGCAGGAACAGCCAGCCAATCGTGGGGATCGACCGGTATCCGGTCAGGTACAGGTCCAAGTGAATACTGGCGGACACGGCAAGCAGCAGCGCTCCCGCGATCCGCAGTCTTAGCTGCAGCCAACTGCTCGTCTTGCCCAGCCGATGTCTGCCCACGACCATCACGTCCCTCTCCGGCGCTCCGCCG
>JBAUAY010000540.1:0-1674 GCA_049676235.1 Streptosporangiaceae bacterium | reverse complement strand
CAACCCCGGCCGCCCGGTCACCATCCGTGACCTGCAACACTCCCTTCCCTTTACCACCATCAAACCCAGATTCCCCTTCCCGGACCCGGAACGGCTTGACAAGTTCCTGTTGCGATGGTGCTTGCGGGCCTCGACCGCGACCACGTCCGGGGAGCAGCTGCCCGCGGCCAGCGCCGCGGTGATCCCGGCGATCACCTGCGCGGCGGGCATCCGCCGGTGCAGCAGCAGCACCTCGATCAGCGCCCTGGTCCCGGCGCTGTCACCGTGCCGGGCCCGCGCTGCGGCCCAGAACGCCTCATGGACGCTGGTGAACACCCCGGCCGCACGGGCTTGGGCCAGCGCTGCCGAGCCGGGCAGCGCGCCGGGCTTGCGGACCAGGATCTCCAGGTAGTGATCCAGCTCCAGGTGCTCATCCCCGGCCGCGATCAGCCGCGGGTGGACCGCGGCCAGCCGCGAGCCGTCCAAGACGCGCAGCTCGTTCGCCGACAGCATCACCCGGACCCGGGAACCGATCAGCCGGGCAGGTACCGAATAACGGCATTTCCCCACGCTGACCCGGGCATACCGGTCCACCCTCGGCCACAGCACCGCCGCGGTCTCGAACGACTCGGACGGCAGCGGCAGCAGCAGGCCCCGCTCCGCGGCGAAGTCCTCCCCGACCGTGGCCGCCCGGCCAGCGATATGGCGGGCATCCTCGGCGGCGTCCGCCTCGGCCAGCCGGGCGTTAAGCTCCGCCAGCGAACCGGCCCGCGGCACCGGCACGAACCAGCGGCGGCGGAACCGGCCGATCTCCCCCTCGATCCCGCCCTTCTCATGCGCGCCCTCCGTGCCGGGCAGGCAGTAGAACGCCTCGAACCCGTAATGAGCCCGGAAGGCCAGCCACCGCTGGGTCTCGGTCCGGTTCCGTCCGGCCAGCACCTTGGCCACCGCCGGAGACAGGTTGTCATAGCGGACCTGCCGGGATGGCACCCCGCCCATCACCTCGAACGCGGTCACGTGCCCCTCCAGGAACGCCTCCTGCGCCTGGCTGGCGAACACCCGGTGGCAGGCCTTGCCCGAATACGACAGCCGGCAGGCGAACATGAAACACCGCGCCAGCTGCCCGTCCAGCTCGACCGTCACGTCCCCGAAGTCGACCTCGGCCTCGGCGCCCGGCTCCCGGGCCTGCGGCACGAACCCGTCCAGGCCCTCCGCGCCGTCCCGGTCCCGCGCGCCGATCTCGGACCGGCGGCGCGCCACGTACTTAGCCACATACGAATACGACACCTGCGCGCCGTGCTCATCAGCCAGCCGCTCGAAGACCCGCCGGGCAGTATGCCGCTGCTTGCGCGGCGCGGCCAGGTCCTCCCGGAGAATCTCATCAATCCACCCGGCCACCGCCTCGCGCACCGGCGCGGCCCGCGCCGGGACCTTGCGATCCGGCGGCACCGGCGACGCGATCGCCTGCCGCACCGTACGGCGGTGCACGTCATACTTCCGCGCCAGCGCCCGGACCGGCATCTGATAGCGCTGCCAGTCGAAGCGGATCGCCGCGAACAGCTCCACTCTCCGCTCCATCCCGCCCCACCTGAACAGGACAAACACCAGATAGCCCAACGATCCGCCCGGACACCGCAAATGTCCCGTAACACGCCGGCGTGTCGCCAGCCACCCCAACCCCGGCGGGGCCAGATC
>JBAUAY010000539.1:0-1971 GCA_049676235.1 Streptosporangiaceae bacterium | reverse complement strand
AGATCCGGTCGTGTCCGGGGTGGCCGGGCCCGGGGTGGCCGGCGATGCCGAACGGCTGGGCTGGAATCCGGGGCCGCCCGCCCGGCCGTGCCGCGCCTGGGTCGCGCCCAGCGTACGGGGCGGCGGTTGCGGTGCGCGCAGGAACCATCCTGCGGGAGGCGCCACGCCGGGCCAGGAATTGTCGTCAGTGGCTGACTCGCCGGCCGCTTGTCCGTCCGGGGCTTGCCCCGGGGCATCGTCGGCCTGTGGCTGGCGCGGGCCAGGAACCATCAGGCCTGGCGGCACGGACCAGGGGGGGATCAGATTTTCCGAATCAGCCCAGCGGAACAGGCCTGTATGCTGCCGATCTTCCTCCGACGGCGAACCATGATGACGATTCCCACTCGACTGGTCACTTTCTGTACTCACCACAGGCCCCAGTCCAGGCACATTTCCGGCAAAACACCATACTGTGCCGATCCTCGTACTTTCTCGCCCATACGGGATGACCCGCGGTTTGATGTTACCGACTGAGAGCAAGCGTGTACAGAGGGCAATTTTTCGGGGTCGGCCAGACCAGTCCGGCAACCTGTTCCGAAGGCACGCGAGACACCACGACGTGCGCCGGGGACTCGCCTGCCGACCAGCCTCGGCTCAACGCGGGCGAGGCCCGCGAGGACCGGCTAGGCCCGCGGGACCTGGCGGCCGGGCCGGCCCTGGCGGGCGGCGGGCGGTCTCCTGGCTCTGGATGAGGCCGTAACCGATGGCCTGGGCAGTGGTCAGCGTGCGGCCGCGGCGCGCGTCTTCGCGGATCTGGTCTACTTCGCGGCCGGTGACCTCGGCCAGCCTGAAATACAGCGTGTCGAGCATGCGGGTCATCTGCTGCTCCCGGGCGCTGAGCGCGGTCACCGTGCCGCCGAAATGCAGCTTCGGCTCGGCGAGCACGAAGGACGCGTTCGGGTATCCGGACCTGTGCGGACAGGAGACGAGCACGCCAAGGGCGGGGCCGGTGATCTCGCCGCTCACGCAGGCGTGCACGGGCACTCGGAGCACGTCGAGGATGCCCATGACGGTAAGGACGGCGGATAGCTCGGCGCGCAGGTTCTGCAGTTCCAGGCGGATCGGCTTGTTCTGCTCGGCGTCCAGGGTGAGCAGCTGGGCCGAGAGCCTGGCGGCCGCGTCGTCGTCGAGGAACCCCGAGGCCAGCACGATTCGCTTGGCCATCAGCCGCTCGTACAGCTTGCTTCTCCAGTCGACGTCCGGGTCGAACCATACGCGGGTCGGCGGGACCGGACGTGGGGCCTCCGGCGGCGAAGACGGAAACCAGTCCGGGGCGCCCGGGGTGAGCGGGGCACCTGGGATGGACGGCTTGGACGGCCAGCCCGGCTCCCCCGGCCGCGGAGGGATGCGCGGTATATCCGCGCGCATCATGGGCTGCCTGACTGAGCCTTGCCCCTTCGGTGGCGTCATTCGTTGGCTCCTTCCCCTGGGCGGTTGAGCTTCCAGGTGATCTGGCCGCCGACCGCGGCCGCGTAGCGCTCCAGCGTCGAGGCACGGACATCCGCGGTGCCGGACTCGAGCCTGGCCACCGCGGACTGGGAGGTCCCCATCCGCGCGGCGATCTCGGTCTGCGATAGGCCGGCCGCCTGGCGCTGTTCGGCCAGCTCGCGGACGAGAAGACCGCGGTCTGCGGCCATCCGGGCCGCCTGCTCGTCGGCCCGGCGCAGCGCCATCTCGCGGAAACCCGGCATGACCGGCAGCGACGCGCCGGCGTCATGGCCGGCGATGACACTGGCGTCGCCGACGGCGCCGGCGGCAGGCCCTGGCGCTGGGCGCCGCTTCCTGTTCATACCTCAAAGGCTATCTCATATTTGAGATAAGACCCGCGGATCTTCCGGGAAACACGAGAAACGTCGGCGTGCACCCTACGCTTCAGTACCCGCCGCGGGGCATCACCGATGATGCTCATGAGCATGATCTACGCGGCATCCC
>JBAUAY010000538.1:0-2928 GCA_049676235.1 Streptosporangiaceae bacterium | reverse complement strand
CGCCTCGGCCACGGCGAAGCCTATGCCCCGGCTGCCCCCGGTGATCAGCGCGCGGCGGCCGCGCAGGCCCAAGTCCATGAGTGGCTCCTATCGGTCCGACATGACAGTTTCCCAGACAGCACGGGTCTTACGGGGCGCGGTCCTCCGCGACCAAGACCGCGTGCACCCGCTCCAGGCTCTGACGACGACGGAGCTCCATGTCCGCTCCCCCTTGCCGGGTCGGGGAGACCGATGCCTGGGTGGCACACCACTGCGAAAGCAAGGGCACCGACCGGTCATCGCCGCAGTCGAGTGCCACGAGCAGCGTGGCTGCCCGCTGCGGGTGGGCAGGCCAGTCGACCAGCAAGAGGACCAGGGGCTGTTCACCCGGCTGCGGGACAATCGCCCGCACATGAAGCTCTGGCCAGTCGAGCGCAGAGACGGGATCGGGCACGCCGACCTTGCTGGCCAGCTCCAGCGCGTCCAAGTCGCCGACATGAACCCGATACGCGGTCCAGGCCAGTCCGGCGGCGATGAGCAGGACCACGGCCCCGATCGCGACCGCGATTATCACACAACGACAGTAAGCCGCCCTCGCCGCCGCGTCACCCCGCCTTACCGGCGTGGCAGGGTCGCTACGGCGAGAATGGCATCCGCTCGACGCTGGGCTGAGCCCCGGCCCTCAGGTGCGGGCGTAGTTGCTGGCCCCGAACCAGTCCACGACGACGACCGGCTCGTCTCCCACCACCCAGGCGTCATGGCCCTGGGGCAGCGCCGTGACATCTCCGGGCCGGGCGTCGAACTCGGCGCCATCGGCCATCACGATGTGCAGGATTCCCGCCACGTGATACTGAAAATGCGGCGCCTCGCACAGATCGGTGCCCGCCAGCGGCTTGACATGGTCGGACCAGCGCCATCCGGGCTGCAGGGTGAGCCGGCCGATTTCGGCGCCGCCGATCTGGAGCAGGTCCATGGCGCCGAAGTCGAAGGCGCGGGTCTCATCGGGTGCCTCAAAGCTCTTCTGCTCCGCTTTCCCGGTCATGAGGGTCTCCTTCCGTGGAGGTGAGGTTTCCTGGCTAGCGTGCCCGACGGTGGTTGCAGCCGCCTTGCACTGACCTGGCGGTGCTGACCTGGCGGTGCTGGCCTGGCGGGGGACCGGCCGCCGGGATTTAATAACGTGCATGAAGTCGCTGGCCGTGCGGGTGCTCAGCGATTTTGGCGTGGACGGAATCGAGCCGCAGGCGCTGGGCAGCCGGAAGGCGCGGCTCACGCTGCAGATGCTCGCGATAGCCGGCGGGCAGGCCGTGCCGGCCGGCGTCCTGATCGACGCGCTGTGGGACACCGCTCCGCCGGCCCGGCCCGAGGATCAGCTGTCGGTCCTGATGAGCCGGCTGCGCTCGGTCCTGGGGCGCGACCGGATCGAGCATCGTGACCACGGTTACCTGCTGCACTGCGACTGGCTGGACGCAACCGAACTGGCCATGCTCACCCGCGAGGTAGAAACGCGGCGGGAGACCGGCCACGTGATGGGCGCGGTCGCGGCCGCCCGGGTCGCGCTCTCGCTGATCCGGGGCGACGGCCCGCAGCCGCTGCCTGGCGAGTGGGCCCAGCTCAGGCAGGCCGAGCTCGAGCGGCTGATCAGCCGGGCTCGCCTGGTGGCGGCTACGGCGCTGCTCGAGGCCGGTGACTGGATGGCGGCCTCCGATGCGGCAGCGGCGGCGGCCGAACGCGATCCGTACGACGAAGCGGCGCTGCGCGTGCTGCTCCGCGGCTACGTAATGGGCGGCCGGGTGGCCGGGGCGCTGGCCACCTACGCCACCGCACGGGAGCGGATGGCCGACGAACTCGGCATTGATCCCTCACCCGAGACGACCGCGCTGTACACCGCGATCCTGCGCGGCGAGCTTACGGTACCCGACCGGCCGTCTCCAGCCGCCCGCGGCCTGGTCGGCCGGGACGATGAACTGGCCTATCTGGAGACGATCGGCACCCGGGCCCGCGGCGGCTCCGCCGAGATCGTCGTGGTCGACGGCGAGGCCGGCATCGGGAAGACGACGCTGCTGCGGGCCTGGGCCGATCGGCGCGCGGCGGCCGGGGACACGGTACTGATCGCGTCGTGCGGGCCGCTCGACCGCTCGCTGCCGCTCGACGCGCTGCTGACCGCGCTCGCCGCCCTGCTGCGTGAACTCGAGCCCGGGGTGACCGCCGATATCCTGGCCGCCGACGTGGCGATACTGGCGCCGCTGCTGAACATGGCGCCTGGTGCGCGGCCCAAGGGAGGCAAAGGGCCGCCACCGACGCTGGCGGACGGCATGCTCGGCCCGGCGGTGCTGTACTCGGCTCTGGTCCGGACGCTCAGCCGCCTGGCGGAGCGCGCGCCGCTGGCGGTCGTCCTCGACGACGCGCACCTGGCCGGCCCGGCGCTGCCGGACTGGCTGCGTTTCGTCCGGCGCGAGGACATAGCGGTGACGGTCGTCGCCGCGGTCCGGTCCGGCGAGGGAGAGCCGCTGCCTGCGACGGCGTCCATCCATCTCGACGGGCTCGGCCGTGACGCGGCAGCTGAGCTGGTCGGGCCGGGACGGGTCGATGAGCTGTACGCCCGCTCGAAGGGTCACCCGCTGTTCCTTACCGAGCTGGCCCAGCAGGCCGCGGGCGCGGAACTGCCCGCGTCGCTGGTGGAGTCGGTATCCGCGCGGTGCGACGAACTCGGCCCGGCCGGGCTGCTGCTGCGCACCGCCGCCGTGATCGGCCCGGAACTGGACGCCGACCTGCTCGCCGCGATACTCGGCCGTCCCGTCATCGCGCTGCTCGACGAGGCCGAGGAGGCCGTGGCCAAGCAATTCCTCGTCGAAGACGACGGGATCTTCCGATTCCGGCACGAACTGCTCCGGGAGGCGCTGGCGGCGAGCGCGACCGCGGGGCGGGCCGCACTGCTGCACCGGCAGGCCG
>JBAUAY010000537.1:0-12227 GCA_049676235.1 Streptosporangiaceae bacterium | reverse complement strand
GGTCAAGCGGAGGGCGTGGGATTCGAACCCACGGTGACGTTGCCGCCACAATGGTTTTCAAGACCATCGCCATCGGCCACTAGGCGAGCCCTCCTGTGGGTCACCAGCCTACGGTAACGCCGGACGGGACGTCAGCCGACGCGACCAGGCGAGCCCGTCACCGACGGCCGCGGCCAGGGCCAGGTACGCCCCCGCGGTTTCGCTGCTGAGCAGCTCAAGCTCGATCTCCGCGCCTTCCTCCAGGTGCGGGTCGTAGGGGATCCGGGCCACCGCACGGCAGCGCACGGCGAAGTGATGTTCGAGCCGGTCGAGGTCGACAGTGCTCTTGCTCTTCGGCCGTATCGCCGACAGCACCACGACCCCGTTCCTGACCAGGTCACCGCAGTCGTGCGCCTCCAGCCAGTCCAGGGTGGCGCTCGCGCTTCGCGCGCCGTCCACTGACGGGGAGCTGACCAGGATGATCTGGTCGGCCAGTCGCAGGACGCCGGACATGGCCGAGTGCAGCAGGCCGGTGCCGCAGTCGGTGATGCAGATCGAGTAGAAGTGCTCGAGCACCCGCGCCGCGTCACAGTAGTCCTCCGCGCCGAACGCGACGGATACCCCGGGATCGCGATCGGAGGCAAGCACTTCAAGCCGGCTCGACGCCTGCGAGGTGAAGGCCCGCACGTCGGCGTACCTACTGACCTGATCGCGCTCGTTCAGCAGGTCCCTGATCGTCGCGGCCGTCTCCAGCCAGACCTTGTCTGACAGGGTGCCGCGGTCGGGGTTAGCGTCGATGGCTATCACCCGGTCGCCGCGCAGCGTGGCGAGCGTCGCGCCAAGTCCCACCGCCGTCGTCGTCTTGCCTACGCCGCCCTTGAGACTGAGCACCGCGACCCGGTGATGACCGCCCGCGACCGGAGTCCTGACCCGGTGGATGAGGTCCTGGCGGCGGATTTCCACCGCCGACTCACCGAACCGCAGCAGCCCGCCGGTCGCCCGGTATACGCTGCGGCGCCAGCCTGACCCGGGGGCCGCCCGCTTGCCGTGCAGCAGCGACTCGGTGGTCAGGCTGTCGGACGTCTCCCGCACGTACTCCGGTTCCTGCGACCGCATTTCCTGGAGCGGCATTTCCTGGGGTAGGGGCGGATAGTAGGGCGGGTTCACCCCGTACGCCGGGTTCACCCCGTACGCCGGGGTTGTCCCGCGCCCTGCCTGCACCGGGACTTCGAACTGTTCCTGCGGATCCGGCAGCGGCTCCATCAGCGGCACGAGCCCTGCGTCACGCACGAAGCCCAGGTCCCCCCTGTAGCCCGGGTCCTGCGGGTACCCCAGGTGCCGCGCATAGCCCGAATCCGGCGCATAGCCGGGACCCTGCGGGTAACCCGGTTGCCCCGCACCGGGTCGCTGCGGAAACTCCGGCTCATAGGAGTAAGGGGAGAACGACGGTTGCGGATAATCGTCGTCCGGCGCTACCGGCTCGACCCGATCGCCCCAGCCGGCCCACCCGTGGAAGGCCGTGAAGGCCTCCCCGTCGTGTTCCGGGAACGGACCGGCAGCCTGCGGATAGTCGTGCGCGTCGCCGCCGAAGATCTGCGGCGTATCGTTGTTCATCGTCACGGATCGTCCCTCTTGGCCCTCATGGGTCGGGCGCGCATGCGGGCCGGGTTCGTACATCTCTCCGAGCGTAAGCCAGATTACCCGCGATTTCGATACCCTGCGCACATGCATGGTGGCGCTGCGTCGCGATATCTGGCTCCCTGTCTAGCAGATGACCCGGAGATGACAGAGTTGGCAGGCCTGGCTACCGAGCCAAGGAGGAGGAGGAGAGGAAATGTACGCCGTCGTCATCACCGAGCCCGGCGAACCCGAGGTCCTGCGCTGGCTCGAGGTGCCCGACCCGGTCCCCGGCCCCGGCGAGGTGGTCATCGAGATCGCCGCCAGCGGCGTCAACCGCGCAGACCTGATGCAGCGTGAGGGCCGCTACCCGCCGCCGCCGGGCGCGCCGCCGTACCCGGGCCTGGAATGCTCCGGCTGGGTTCGATCCGTCGGCGACGGCGTTACCGGGTGGCGGCCTGGTGACGAGGTGTGCGCGTTGCTGGCCGGCGGCGGTTACGCCGAGCAGGTCGTGGTGCCCGCCGGGCAGTTGCTGCCGGTGCCCGCCCAGGTGGACATGACGGAGGCCGCGGCGTTCCCGGAGACCGCGTGCACCGTGTACGCCAACGTTTTCCAGCTGGCCGGGCTGACCAGCGGCGAAACGCTGCTTGTGCACGGCGGCAGCAGCGGGATCGGCACCATGGCGATCCAGCTGGGCAAGGCCTTCGGCGCCCGCGTCGCCTGCACCGCGGGATCGGCGGAGAAGCTGGCCCGCTGCCGTGAGCTCGGCGCCGACGTGGCCATCAACTACCGGGACGAGGATTTCGTCGCGGCGCTGCTCGACGCCACCGGCGGCGCGGGTGCTGACGTAATCCTCGACATCATGGGCGCCAGCTACCTGGCCCGTAACCTGGCCGCGCTGGCTACCGGCGGCCGGCTGGTCATCATCGGCCGGCAGGGCGGCAGCCGGGCCGAAATCGACCTGGGCGTCTTGCAGGGCAAGCGGGCGAGCGTGCACGCCACGACGCTGCGAGCGCGGCCGGCCAACGAGAAGGCCGCGGTCGTGGCGGCCGTGCACGACCACGTATGGCCGCTCATCGACGCCGGGAAGGTCGCCGCCGTGATCGACAGGAAACTGCCCATGTCGCAGGCGGCGCAGGCGCACCGCGCCCTGGCAGCCAGCGAGCACATCGGCAAGATCTTGCTCGTGCCAGAGTGACCCCGGCCGCCTGAGCGGGCCGGGTAATCGGACAGACTAGGGGAATGAGCGACGGGATGAATCCTCAAACACAAGAGCATCCGCAGGTCCTCGTGGTGGGCCCGGACGGCGTAGCGATGGCAGGCAGCGAGCAGGACGAGAACGCCAGCCGCGAGCGCCCGGTCACCGAGATGGTCGAGCAGCCGGCCACGGTCATGCGGATCGGCTACATGATCAGGCAGCTGCTCGAAGAGGTCAGGGCGGCTCCGCTGGACGAGAAGAGCCGGGCCAGGCTGAAAGAGATCCACCAGAGCTCCATCAAGGAACTCGAAGACGGGCTCGCGCCCGAGCTCGTCGATGAGCTCGAGCGGCTGTCACTGCCGTTCGCCGAGCACGATGTACCGAGCGAGGCCGAGCTGCGGATCGCCCAGGCTCAGCTGGTGGGCTGGCTGGAGGGCCTGTTCCACGGCATCCAGACCACGCTGTTCGCCCAGCAGATGGCGGCCCGGGCTCAGCTGGAGCAGATGCGCCGCGCGCTGCCGCCCGGCATGATGCCCCCGACCCAGGAAGCACAGCAACAGGGCCCGGCCTCGGGACCGTACCTGTAAAGATCATTCGGCCGAACGATCCCGGCCCGTGCTCCGGGTCAAACAGCCTGCGGCTCCGGGCTAAGGGCGGCCGAAGCGCAGCCGCCCCAGCCAGGCGGCGGCATCGGCGAACTCCACGTCCGAGGTTCCCGGCCTGACCTGGGCGGTGCCGCCGTCGCACCGAGGGTAGCTGCCGAGGAAGCGCACTTCACGGCAGACCCGGCGCAGCCCCATCAGCGCCTCGCCGACCCGCGCGTCATCGACATGCCCCTCGCAGTCGATGAAGAAGTAGTACTGGCCGAGCCGGTCGCCAGTCGGCCGGGACTGGATCGTGGTCAGGTTGATGCCGCGCACCGCGAATTCGGTGAGGATCTCGAGCAGCGCGCCCGGGTGGTCCTCGACCAGGAACGCGGCCAGCGACGTCCGGTCCGCCCCGGTGCGCGCGGGCAGCGGCGTGGGCGGTGACACCACGACGAACCGGGTGACGGCGTTGGCCCGGTCGTGCACGTCGGGTGCGATGACCTGCAAGCCGTATCTGTCCGCGGCGAAAGCGCCCGCGAGCGCGGCGTCCACGTGCCCGTCTGCGGCCTGGCGCGCCGCCTCCGCGTTGGACGCGAGCGGGACCCACTCGCCGTCAGGCAGGTTGGCGGCGAGCCAGCCGCGGCACTGCGGCATGGCCTGTGGGTGACCGCCGATCGTCTTGATGTCGCCCAGCCCGGTCCCCGGCTTGGCCAGCAGCGCGAATGCGATGGGGATCTGCAATTCGGCCACGATGACCAGGTCGTTCCCCGTGGCCAGGTCATCGAGGGTAGCGGTGACGACACCCTCGACCGAGCTCTCGATGGGAACCACGGCTCGTTCCGCCGCGCCTTCTCGCACGGTCGCGAGGGCGGCCTGGATGGTGGGGCAGGACAGCGGCTCGGCGCCCGAGTCGGCGGCGCGCAGCGCCGCCTCGGAGAAGGTCCCCTCGGGCCCCAGGTAGGCATAGGGCATAGCCCACATGATGCCAGCATCGCGAGGGTGCGCGGCGCGACGGACGGTTACGCCGCCGGCGTCGACGAACGCGTGATGTATCAAGACCACCGGTATCACGCGTCGCGTTATGTCGATTACTTAAAGTTAACGAACGGGAACGCTCCGGTCCGCGGCCCGCAGCCGCGCGATGATCACGATGAGCGCCACGGCAGCGATCCCGAAGGCGTCTTCCACCACCCTGGCCGCCAGCACCGGCACCTCTGGCTGGCCGAGCAGGGACCGGCCCCACCAGGGGATGGTCAGGGCGAAGAACGCCGCCGTCCCCGCGGCGAGCGCGATCCGCCGCGGGGCGCGCCCGTCCGCCAGGATCGCGCCGATGACCACCACCACAACGATGAAGTGGTGGATCCAGGAGACGGGCGAAAGCAGCACGCCGAGCAGCGCGGTGACCGCGATGGCCTCCATCTCCCTGGACTCCCGCGCCAGCCGCCGGACCACCGCGAAACCGGCCACCGCGACCACGACGGCCACCGCGGCCCACAGCTCACCGGGGGCCTGGCCGGGCAGGAATTCCCTGAGCAAGATGCCGCGCAGCGACTGGTTGGACGTGCCCGAGTTGGACCCGAGCCGGCCGGACTGAAAGATCACGCTGGTCCAGTAGGTGACCGAATCATGGGGCAGGAGCAGCCAGGCACCGAGCGTGGCGGCCAGCGCCGTCACCGCCGCGGTCACCGCGGCACGCCGCCGGCCCGACAGCCACAGGTACACGATGAACACCCCGGGCACCAGCTTGATGGCGGTGGCGAGCCCCACCAGCATGCCGCGCGGCCAGCGCGGAGCGCGGGCCGCGCAGTCTGCCACGGCCATCGCGAGCAGGACCATGTCCACCTGGCCGAAACGCATTTCATCGCGCAGCGGGAACAGGTAGGCGCAGGCGGCGAAGACGGCCGCGAAGACGGCCGCGCGCAGGCCGCCCGTGGGAGCCCGGCGCAGCAGCGGCGCGAACGCGAACCAGATGACCACCGCGAGCGGTCCATAGATGAAGGGCACCCAGACCAGTTGGGCGGCCGGCCAGGGCAGCAGCGCCAGCGGCACCGCGAAAAGCGCGGCCACCGGCGGGTAGGTGAACGGGAGCAGTTGCGGCGGCTGGGTCAGCACGGCGTAAAGCGGCTGGCCCTGCAGCACGCTCAGGCCACCGGTGCGGTAGACGGCCAGGTCCACCATCCGCTGGTCGGGCACGCTGGTCAGATACCCGCGGACCAGTGGCTCGACGACGGCCAGCGCCGCGACCCAGGCCAGCACGGCCAGTATCGTGGCCGCCCACGGCGGCCAGGTGGCCAGGTGCCCGGCCAGGCGGCCGGGCCAGCTCGCGGGTCCCCGGCGGCCGGCTTCGGCCGCGGCCGGGACTCCGGTAGCGGTGCTCACCTGCTGGCCTCCCGCGCGGGCGCTTCGCTGGCTTCGGGAGGCGGGTCCTCGCGGACCGGCTGGTCCGGCGCCGAAGCTCGCGCCCGCAGCATCAGGACCACTAGCCAGACCGTGGCCACGGCGAGGACCGCGGGGGTAACTCCGTGTCTGATCACGGGCTGCAACCATCCGAGCCCGGGCGGCAGCGCCGCGTCGGTCTGCCGAGCGGGCAGGTAGCCGAACCCGAGCGCCGCGGTCCGGGCGAGCAGCAGCCAGACCAGGCCGGCCGCGGCGGTCCCGGGCACCAGCGGCACCAGCGGCAGCAGCGCCCACGCCAGCGCGTCGTACCACGGCAGCACGTACGGCCAGGCGAACAGCCAGGCCAGGGCGAGCGCGAAGGCGGGCGTAGCGCCCGCTCCGATGGGCAGCCCGCGGATAAGCAGCACCGCGAGCACCACGATCAGCGCGATGGCCCCGAGCTTCACGATGTCGGTCGCGGCCGTTCCGGCCACGGCGAGATGGATGATCGTCCGGATCACCCGCCACGGCGACCCGATCGACACCATGTCGCTGGCCTGTGATGACTGCCTGAGCATGGCCGAGCCGCCGAGAGCCACCGCCGCTCCCGCCGTCACAGCGAACCCCGCACCGAGCGCCGTAAGGCGCGGCACGAGCCGCCGCCACTGGCGTCCGAGCATGAGCATGAGCGCGATGGCGAGCCCGACCCCCACCAGTGCGGCCGTGATCTTGACGGCGAAGCCCAGGCCGATCAGTACCCCGGCCATCGCAGCGCGCGGCACCGAGCTAGCGCGCGGCGAAGTCCGCTCGGGGCCGGAGACCGGCCACGGCCCGAACATGACCGCCACCGCCGCGACGCCGAAGACGATCGCCTGGCCGTCCACGTGCGCCCCGGCCACGAGCACCTGGAGCAGCAGCGGGTTGCAGGCCCATAGCAGGGCCGCGCGCAGCTGCTGCACCGGATCATGACGCGTCATCCGGTGCAGCAGCAGCGCGGTGGCGGCGAAGGCGGCCAGGTTCGCCAGGCCGAGCATGAACACGGTGAGCCGTACCGAGGTCCCGCCGACCAGCGAGGCCAGCCCCTGGATCGCGGTCGCGAGCGGCCCGTAGACCGAGGGCGACCCCGACCAGTCCTGCACCGCCCGGGCCACCGGGTCACCCAGGGCGGCTAGCTGGGCCGGCGTCGTGGTGTACGGATTGTGGCCGGTGACGAGCATCCGCCCGTAGGCGGCGTAGCTGAGGTGATCCGACGATCCGAACGGCGGCACCAGCGTCAGCGCGACCGCCGCCAGCAGCCCGGCCACCAGGACCGCGCGTGCCGGAACCGACCAGCCACCACGGACCGCCCGCAGCACGAGCACCAGCCCGAGCGTTCCGACGGCCAGCCCGGCGGCGGTCAGGCTGACCGCGAGGTAGGGCGACGGGTGCAGGCCGAGCGACCATGGCGGCGACCCGGCCCGGACCCGAGAACCCGGCAGCACCGGTTCCATGACCGAGGGCCCGGCCACCGCGACGGCGAACGTGAACGCCACGCTCACCCCGATGGCGATGAGCCCAGCGGTTCCCCCGGCCTGCGCGGATACCTTGGGTCCGGCCGGACCTGAGGACCCGACCGGTCCCGCCCGCTCCGGCCGCCTGGTCATAGCCGGGTGGCGAGCGCCCTGGCGACGTCGGTGAGCTGGCGCGCACGGTGCAGCTGGGCCTGCAGGCCGGTCCCGGTGGCCCGGTGCGCGAGCTCCACCTCGACCTCGGTGACCCGGAGTCCCTTACGCAGCAGGTCGATGGTGAGCGCGGTCTCCACCCCCCAGCCAGGTGCTAGCGGGCGCGCCGCCTCGAACGCCGCCCGGGTCAGGCAGCGCTGCCCGTTCAGCGGCTGGACCGGCCGCCAGCCGACGGAGCGCCGGATGCCGGCCCCGGACAGCCCGACGACCAGGCCGTGCCCGCCGAGCTTGACGGTCGCCGCGAAGACGGCGATGGTCATGTCGGCCGTCCCCGCGACCACCGGAACAGTTAGCGGCCCGGCCTGCGCGGCCGACTCGGCTAGGTCTGCGTCGAGGAACAGCAGGTACCGGGACTGCTCGCGGCGCTCGCGCTGGTCGACCAGGCTCACCGCGTCGGCGCCGGTCTGCATGGCGGCCGCCTTGCCCCGGTTCCTGGCGTGCCGCATGACCACGGCGCCGGCACGGCGGGCCGCGGTACCCGTACCGTCGCCGGAACCGTCATCGATGACCACCACGAGACCGACGCCGGCCAGTCCGGCGGCAGCCGTCACGGTCGCGGCGATGCGATCGGCCTCGTTCCGCGCCGGAATGACCACCGCGACGTCGCCGACTTCGGACCCTGCTGGCATGGGCCGATCCTAGGTCAATATGCTGCCTAGTTGCGCGGGACTGCGGGCTTTGGCCTGCTCAGGTTGGCGCCGTCGACGAGGGTGAACACCGAGTCGAGGCCAGTCACCTGAAGGATCTTGCGCACCGCGGGCTTGGGAGAGGCGATCTCTAGCTCGCCGCCCCGCTCGCGTACCCGGCGCAAGCAAGACAGCAGCACGTTCATGCCGGTCGAGTCGCAGAATTCCACGCCGGACATGTCAACCACAATCCGGGTGGGCATGCCATCGGCCAGGACGGCAGCGAGCTCGCTGTGCAGCCGCGGAGCGGTATAGAGATCGATCTCACCGCAAATGGTCACGATTGTGTGATCATCGTGAAATCGACTTGAGACATTTAGCTCCACGAGCCGAACCTTACCGCGCCGAGCGTCCGGATGCCAGGCAACTATGCTGAGCGCATCCTTAGAGATTCCTGGATTTCCCGGCCGGGAGCGGCGCCGTAATTCCAGCTAGCCCGTCCCTAGCCGCTGTCCGTCGCCACGACCGGTACGCCGACCGTCGTCATCTCGGTCTTCACCGGACGGACCGGCACCTCAGCCCATACGGTGGTGCCCTCGTCGCCCGTGCTCGTGCCCCAGCGTCTCGACAGCTTCTCCACGATCCTCAGGCCCCGTCCCCCGGTGGCCCCCTGGGTCGGCTCGCCCAGCTCAGGTACGGTCTGCCCCCCGCCGTCACTGACCGAGACCTGGACGCTGTCCCCGTCGATGCGCCAGGCGACGCGGATCTTGGATCCGGGCAGCGGCACCGCGTGCCGCAGTGCGTTGCTGAACAACTCGGTGATCACGAGCGCGACGTCACAGACGGCAGAATCATAAGCATCGGCTGCGATCAGGTCCGACACCAGGCGCCGACGAGCCACGCCGACGCTTGAAGCGGCGAACGGGAGCAGTAGGACGCTCGCCTCAGTCACCTCCATGTCAGCCCCAGCCCGTCTGTCCGACCTTGAGCGAACCCAATACGAGCGGAAATGCCCCGTGAAAGCGCTCCGGAAACACGCGGGCACTCCAGATATCTGAACGGTAACGGCGTCCCAGCAGAAACCCCGGGTGGCTCCGGCACCCGCCGCCGGCACGGTAACGTCTCCCCGTGAAGGTTGTCCGTTCATTCCGCGGCGCGCGGTCCGCCAGGCACGCCATAGGCTCGCCGATATGAAGGAGCGAGCACGTGACCAAGGCGGCCCGGGCACGCTTACCGACGACCTGGCGATTCCCGAGGTAGACCAGGCGGCATTGGGGGGCGAGCCGCTCGCCGAGCTGGCCGCTCGGTACCAGCTAAGGCCGAGCGCCGCCCGGCCCGGCATCTTCGCCTACGCCGGCCAACTATGGGCGCGGCGCCACTTCATCGTGGGCTTCGCCACCGCGCGGAACGTAGCGATGTATACCGAGGCGAGGCTCGGCCAGCTGTGGCAGGTGCTCACCCCGCTGCTGAACGCCGCCGTCTACTACCTGATCTTCGGCCTCATCCTCAACACCAGCCGCGGGGTGCCGAACTTCCTGGCCTTCCTCATCACCGGGATCTTCGTCTTCAACTTTACCCAGCGGGCGTTCATCACCACGTCCCGGGTCATGCCGGACAGCCTGCCGCTGATCAGGGCGCTGCCCTTCCCGCGCGGCTGCCTGCCGATCGGGTACGTGCTGATCGAGCTCGAGCAGCTCGTCATGTCCATGCTCGTGCTTTCCGTCATCGTGCTGGCGACAGGCGAGCCGCTGACCTGGTACTGGCTGCTGGCCATCCCGGTACTGCTTTTGCAGGCTGTGTTCAACGTCGGCATGGGCCTGTTCCTCGCCCGGCTGGGCGCCGGCGCGGACGACTTCAGCCAGCTGATGCCGTTCGTCGTGCGGACCTGGATGTACTCCTCGGGCGTCATGTTCAGCATCCAGACGATCAGCTCGCTGGCCAGGCACCCGACCCTCACCTACCTGCTGCAGATCAACCCGGCCGCGGTCTATATCAGCCTGGTGCGGAACTCGATACTGCAGTCGCAGCGGCTTGCCTGGCCTGGCAGCAAGCCGTACAACCGCGCGTATTGCGCCCTTTACCACACCGGGAGAAAGCCCTACCTCGAATACAGCGCGTACTGCCACGGGACGGTGACGATGAACGGGCTGTGGCTGTGGGGCATCGGCTGGGCAGTTGTGGCGCTCGTGGTCGGCTTCGTGTTTTTCTGGCAGGCGGAAACGAGGTATGGCCGTGGGTAGCGGGCCCGGGACTAACGGCGCTGAGCCCACCGTGGTCGTCGACGATCTGCACGTGGTCTACCGCGTCTACGGCGCGGGCGGCGACAAGGGCACCGCGGCGACCGCGCTCATGCGGGTGGTCAAGCGACAGCGCCGCCCGTCAGTTCGCGAGGTGCACGCGATCAGGGGCATCTCCTTCGTGATCAACCACGGCGACGCCGTTGGCATCATCGGCCGGAACGGCTCGGGCAAGTCAACGCTGCTGCAGGCGATCGCCGGGCTGCTCCCGCCCGAGCAAGGCTGCGTCTACACCAGCGGGCAGGCCGCCCTGCTCGGCGTCAACGCCGCGCTACTGGATGACCTGACCGGAGAGCGCAACGTGGTGCTCGGCTGCCTGGCCATGGGCATGACCCCCCAGGAGACCAAGGACCGCTACCAGTCCATCGTGGACTTCTCGGGAGTTGGCAATTTCATCGATTACCCCATGCGCACCTACTCGACCGGAATGGCGCAGCGGCTGAGGTTCTCCATCGCGTCCGCCAAGAACCACGAGATCCTGATGATCGACGAGGCGCTGGCCACCGGCGATGCGAACTTCCGGGCCAAGAGCCACGAAAGGATCGTCCAGCTCCGCTCGGAAGCAGCCACGGTGTTCCTCGTCGCGCACAACCTGGCCGAGATCGAGGCGAGCTGCAACCGGGTCATCTGGCTGGAAAAGGGGCAGATCATGCGGCAGGGTTACGATGTCCCCGCGATCGTCGACGCCTACCTGGAAGCCACCGGAGGCGAGCCGCGCAAGCGCGACAAGCCAGCCCAAACCGAGCACAGTGCCGCTGAATGAGGGCCGCTGAATGAGGGCCGCTGAATGAGGGCCGCCGAATGAGGGCTTAGCCCGCGGCGGGCCGCAGGCGCAGGGACATGACCGTGCCGCCCGAGGGACGCGAGCCGGCGGTGACCTCCCCGTGCTGCGCCTCGGCCAGGCGGCGGACGATGAACAAGCCGATGCCGACACCGCCGAACCTGCGGCGATCGCCCGCCTCGCCCTGGAAGAACCGGTCGAAGATGCGCTCGTGATCGCCGTCGGCGATGCCGATACCCTCGTCTTCCACCGTGACCTCGATCCAGTCCCCACCCACCTCCTCCTCCTTCACCCGGGCCCGGATGCTGACCGTGCCGCCTTCGGGCGAGTACTTGAAGGCGTTCTCGAGCAGCTGCCCGACCATGATGTCGGTGGCCATGGTGTCGCCGCTGGCGGCCGGCAGGTCGGCGGGGATGTCCGTCACCACGACATGCTTGTCCGACAGCGGCCGGAACGCGGCGGCGGCCCCGTGCAGCACGGCTGCGAGGTCGAACGGGCCGTTGCTGACGGGCAGCTGATCGGCGCCGGCTCGCGAGCCGAGCAGCAGCTGCTCGACCAGCCTGCCGAGCGATCCGGCCCGCTCCGCGATGATCCGCACCGCGGCACGTCTTTCGGTATCGGCGAGCTGGTCCCACCGGCTGGCCAGCGTGCTGGCGAATCCCTGCACGACGGTGATGGGCGTCCGCAGCTCGTGGGAGGTGGTGGCCAGGAACAGGTCCTTCGCTTCCTCAAGCTCCTTGGCCGCGGTGACGTCCCGGAAGTCGATCACTAGCTCCCGGTGGTCGGCGAGCGAGGTGCACAGGACGTCGAGCCAGCGCCCGTTCGGCAGCTTGTGGGTCAGTGTCGAGCCCGGATCAGGCAGCGGGAACGACGGCGGTTTGCCGATGGCGTCTTGGGCCGGCGTCCCGGTGATCCGGTGCGCGGCCGGATTCCACTGCCGCACCTGGCCGGCCGCATCGAGCACGGCGATGCCGTCCGCGCTGCCGTCGATGACCGCGCGCTCATGGGCCCGCTGCCTGACCACCTCCTCGAACGCCATCGCGTT
>JBAUAY010000536.1:0-3527 GCA_049676235.1 Streptosporangiaceae bacterium | reverse complement strand
GCCTTGGACGGCGGGGCCGTCGGGAAGGCCGGGAAGGCCCGCGGGATCGCGGCGCTGCCGGTGCTGGTCCACGCCGCGGCGGCGGTGGCGGGCGGCGGCGTGCTGGTCTCGGTGGCCTGGGTGGCGTTCAAGGTAGGGGCGCTGTCGTTCGGCGGCGGCTTCGTGATCATCCCGCTGATGCGGGCGGACGCGGTAGGGCGGCACTGGATGACCAGCGGCCAGTTCCTGAACGCGGTGGCCCTGGGCCAGATCACCCCGGGTCCGGTGGTGCTGACCGTCTCTGCCGTCGGCTACGCGGCCGCGGGCGTGTGCGGCGGGCTACTCGCGGCGCTGGTCGCGTTTTCGCCGTCGTTCGCGTTCGTGCTCGGCGGCGCCAGGTACTTCAGCGCCCTGCGCACCAGCAGGCGCGCCCAGTCGTTCCTCGACGGCGCGGGCCCGGCGGCGATCGGGGCGATCCTCGGCTCGGCCATCCTGCTGGCCGGGGCGCTGAGCCAGCCGTGGCAGTACGCGGTGCTGGCCGGCGCGGCGGTCCTGCTCCTCGGGCTGCGCCGCGGGGTGGTGTTCACCCTGCTCGCCGCGGCCGCCAGCGGGCTGGGTGTCGCGCTGGCCGGAGGGCCGCTGCCGCGTTGAACCCGGACCGTTCGGGATGAAGATCTTTGGTTTTCCATAGCCGAACCGTGGTAGAGGACAGCAATGGCTGATTCTCCAGAGGCTACGGCCGATACAGAAGCCGAGCTGCGCATTTCCCGGGTCAGGGCGCTGAATTCCCACGACCTCCTTGCGGTCGTCACCTACATGCTGGCCCGGCATCCGGACACGTTCCCGCCCATGCTGGACGACGCGCTGAGCTCGTTCAGCCCGAAGAACAACAGCTAGCGGGGGGGCTGGGCGGACCGTCAGTTCGGTTCGAATGACTCGAACGGGGTTCCATGTTGTTCGATTATATGTTTTAATACCTGCATGGCCGTGATCGCCCTAGCAGCAGGTGCCAGTGACCCCGCCGTCGCCGCCTGGCTCGCGGTGGGCACCGCCGGGGTGGCCGCCGTGGTGGTGGCCATGGTCTGGAACGTGAACGTCCGCCAGATCCGGCTGGCGGAACTGCTGGCCCGGCGCCAGTTCCTGGTGACCAGCGAGACGAGGGCAGCGGGTCCCGGCGTGGCCGAGGACAGCGGGGCGGAAATCGAGGCCGGCCGGAACGTCTCCCGCGCGAAGCCGGCCGTCCGGGGCAAATCCGTGCCGCCTGAAGTCATCGAAGGACCCGACGAGGTGATCGCCGGCGAGCAGGCCCGCTACCGTATCCAGCCGTCAGGCCCGCACGAGGTGGTGTCGTGGGCGGTGGGCGGAGGCGCGGTCTCGCATGCACCCGACCCGACCCATCCCCACGACCTGCTGCTGATCGCCGACCAGCCGGGCGATCTGACTATCATCGCCCGGGTGCGCGAGGGCCTGACCGAACGGCGCGCGACCAAGTCGGTGACCGCCGTGCCCGAGGTGCCGCTCGCCTCGCCGCCGTTCACGCTGCGGCTCTTCCTGCACGGGTGGGGGCTGGTCGTGGTGGCCGTCCTGATCATCGGATTCGCCGGCGCCCTGGACGCGCTCGGTAACTTCACCTCCTCCGACTTCATCGCCCTGGCCGTTCCGCTGGCCGCGCTGCTCGGCGTGATTGCCGTCGCGCGGGGAGCCAGCGAGCCCGGTGGCCGCCCCGGCCACGGCGCCGGCTCCGGCAAGCGGCACGGCCAGCTCTAAAGCACGGCTTCCACTCCAGGTCCCGTCGTCGCCGGACCCCACCGTCGCCCCGCCTTCGCGAGGACGCCGCCCGGACCGCCCGGCCACCAGCCATCAAATATCGCTCACCCATTCGTATTATAGCGGTGGTCTGCAATGATCGTGGAAAGTTACTGCCCTCAGGGAGGAGTCCACCGGCCAGGCGCAAGGAAATCCCAAGTTATTCGTATCTAAAACCTGTACAGTAATATGGTATTGATATACAGTATCGCCATAGCCTGGGCAGCCCGCGCCGGGCGGAAGGCGGTGCCCATCATGACCACACTCGTTATCGCGGAGCCGACTGCTCCGCCGGACAAGGGCCTGCGGGCCGGAGCGCTCGGGCTGGTCTCCAGCGTGGTGATCGCGGTCTCCTCGACCGCGCCGGCCTACAGCATGGCCGCGACGCTCGGCCTGATCGTGGCCATCGTCGGCGTGCACAGCCCAGGCACGCTCATCGTGTCGTTCCTGCCGATGCTGTGCATCGCCTACGCGTTCCGCGAGCTCAACAAGGCCGACCCCGACTGTGGCATCACCTTCACCTGGGCGGCGCGCGCCTTCGGGCCGCGGACAGGGTGGATGGGCGGCTGGGGGATCATCGCGGCCGACGTCATCGTGATGGCCAGCCTGTCCCAGATCGCCGGGCGGTATTTTCTTGAGCTGGTGGGTGTGCACGCGGCCGGGACTGTCTGGGTGACGGTGGCGGGCGTGGTGTTCATCGCCCTGCTCACCGGGGTCTGCTACCGGGGCATCGAGGTGTGCGCCCGGCTGCAGCAGGTCCTGCTGGCCATCGAGGTGGGCACGCTGGCGGTCTTCGCAGTGGTCGCCCTGGTCAAGGCGGGCACCGGGCACGCGCTGCCCGGCGCCGCACACCCCTCGCTGGGGTGGCTGAACCCGTGGACGGGATCGTTCGGCGGCCTGTCGAACTCGTTCCTGCTGGCCGTGTTCATCTACTGGGGCTGGGACTGCGCGCTGAGCGTGAACGAGGAGACCAAAGACTCCGCCCGCACCCCGGGCCGCGCCGCGGTCATGGCCACGGTGCTGCTGGTCGCCATCTTCGCGGTGATCAGCGCGGCCGCGCTGGCCTACGCCGGGCCTGCGTTCCTGGCCGCGCACAGCACCGACGTGCTCGGTGCCATGGCCACCTCCGTGCTGGGCAGCACGCCGGGCAAGCTGCTCGTGCTGTGCGTGCTGACCTCCACCGCCGCTTCCACCCAGACCACGATCATGCCGACCGCGCGCGCGGTGCTCGCCATGTCGGCGCACGGCGCGCTGCCGGCCTGGCTCGCCCGGATGCACCCGCGCTACCGCACCCCGACCACCGCGACCCTAGTCATGGGCGGTACGTCGGCCGCCTTCTTCGTGCTGCTGACCTCGGTGTCGAAGAACGTGCTGGCCGACTCCGCGGCCTCGGTCGGGCTGCTGATCGCGTTCTACTACGGACTGACCGGGTTCGCCTGCGTGTGGTTCTTCCGCCGCGAGCTGCTAACCAGCGCGCACGCGCTCCTGGTCAAGGGGATCCTGCCGCTGATCGGCGGGCTGACCCTGCTCGGCGCGTTCATCCTGTCGATCAAGTCCTACTGGCCGGCCGCGAGCAGCTATTCGAGCTTCGGCGGCATTGGCGGTATCTTCCTGATCGGCGCCGGTTCCCTCGTCATCGGAGTGATCGTCATGCTCATCACCGCCAGGTTCCTGCCCCGGTACTTCGCCGAGGGGATTACGGCCCATGACCGCGCTGAGTGAGGCCAGCCGCGGCCCGGGCC
>JBAUAY010000535.1:0-5440 GCA_049676235.1 Streptosporangiaceae bacterium | reverse complement strand
CCGGTCAGGCTGTCCCCGCACCCGCGCTGACCCCGGCCGGCAGCGGCGCCGCCCGGAGCGCCCCGGGCGGCACGGGCACCGCAGCACTGCTGGCCCAGGCCAGCAGCATCATCTACACCGCACAGTTGACCGTGCGGGCGGACAGCGTAAGTTCGGCCGCCGATCGGGCCGCTCAGATCGCCGAGAGCGTGGGCGGTTACGTGTCGAGCGAGACCGCTTCGGCCGATCCCGATCACCCGTCCGAGGCCACCGCCAGCGTGCAGCTGAAGATCCCGGTCGCGTCATACCGGACCACGCTGGGCCAGCTGACCAGCCGCCTTGGCACCCAGCTTTCCCTGCAGCAGCAGGCTCAGGACGTCACCCAGCAGGTAGCCGACGTGAACAGCCAGGTCACCTCGGATGAGGCGGCCATCGCCCAGCTCCGCGCCCTGCTGTCGCACGCGGGCTCGGTCGGCGAACTGCTCAGCGTCCAGAACCAGATCAACGACGAGGAATCCAGCCTGGAGTCCATGCAGGCCCAGCAGCGCGCCCTGTCCCACGAGACCACCTACGCGACGGTGACGCTCACCCTCCTCGGCCCGAAGGCCAAGCCGCTGGTTCATCGCCCGAAGGCCCCGCCCACCCTGGCGGGAGGCCTGGGCGCCGGCTGGCGCGCATTGCGGATCACGGTGTCCTGGACGCTCGCCTTTCTCGGTGCGATGGCACCGTTCGCCGCCATCGCGGCCATCGGCGGATACGTAATCTACCGCGGCCGCCGCTGGCTGGTCCGTCGCAGGCCAGGCGCACAGTCCGCCTCGCCGGAAAGCTGACGGCATCGGCCCGCTGGTCTGAGCGCCACCCTCGTCCGGTAGCGTGCCGACCATGGCAGGCAATCCTGATTGGCGGCCGCGACACGCCGACCCGCTGTTCATCTTGGCCATGGATCACCGTGAGTCGTTCGGCAAGACGCTGTTCGGCGTCAAGGACGATGCCCCCGACTCCGCCCAGGCCGCCGCGATGAGGGCGGCCAAGCGGCTCATCTTCGCGGGCCTGCAGACGGCGCTCCCCTCGGTGACCTCAGGACGCGCCGGGGTGCTGGTCGATGAGCGTTACGGCCAGGACGTCGTCGCGGCGGTCCGCAGCGGCGGGCCGCAGGTCACGCTGGCGGTGCCGGTCGAGGCCAGCGGCCACGACTGGTTCACGCTGGAGTGGGGCGATCAGTGGCTCGAGCACGTCGAGGCGGTCAAGCCCGATTACGCCAAAGTCCTCATTCGCGATAACCCGGATTTCGACGCGGCCCGGCGTGAGGCCCAGCTCAGCCGGCTCAGGCAGGTCAGCGCCGGGCTGCGCGAAGCCGGCGTGCCGCTGCTCTACGAACTGCTCGTGCCCGCCACCGATGCCCAGCTCGACCAGGCCGGCCACGACGCCGGCGCGTACGACCGTGACATCCGCCCCGGCCTGGTCGTCCGGGTGATCGCCGACAACCAGGCACACGAGGTCGAACCCGCACTGTGGAAGGTGGAGGGCCTGGAGACCGTCGACGCGGCCCGGCTGGTGGCCGGGCAGGTCAAGGCAGGCGGCCGCGCCACTGACCTGATCGTCCTGGGCCGCGACGCGCCGACCGAACGACTCGACCACTGGCTGGAGGTAGCCAGCCAGGTCGACGCGTTCGTCGGCTTCGCGATCGGGCGCAGCATCTGGGAAGACGCGGTGCGCGAGTACGAAGCGTCCGATCGCGGCCAGCGCGCGGCGGACCAGGCCCGCAGCACGATCGCCGAACGTTACCTCGGCTTCGTCGCCCACTGGACAACCTGACCGGCCCGCGCCGCCGCGGTCCGGAGTATGCGACCAGAACAGGCGAGGCTCAGACGGAGGCGTGGACCGACTCGGCGTGCACGAAATCGGTGAGCCTGGCCAGCACGCTGGGGTCGGTCTCCGGCAGCACGCCATGGCCCAGGTTGAACACGTGTCCCTCGGCCGTGCGGCCCCGGGTCAGCACATCCCTGGCTCGCTCCTCGATGACCTCCCACGGCGCGAGCAGGATCGCCGGGTCGAGGTTGCCCTGCAGTGCCTTTCCCGGCTCCACCCGCCGGACGGCCTCGTCGAGCGGGATGCGCCAGTCGATCCCGACCACGTCGGCGCCGACCTCCCCCATCAGCCCGAGCAGCTCACCCGTTCCGACCCCGAAGTGGATGCGCGGCACCCCACCCGCCTCCCCTTCCCCCTTCTCCCCGAGCGCGGCGAAGATCCGGCTGGTATGCGGCAGGATCGCGTGCCGGTAGTCCTCAGGGCCTACCGCGCCCACCCACGAGTCGAAGAGCTGAACGGCCGAGACACCCGCCGCCACCTGGATCTGCAGGAACGAGATGGTGATGTCGGCCAGCCGGCCAAGCAGCGCGTGCCATAGCTCCGGGTTGCCGTACATCAGCGCCTTGGTCTTGTCGTGGTTCTTGGACGGCCCGCCCTCCACCAGGTAGGACGCGAGCGTGAAGGGCCCGCCCGCGAAGCCGATGAGCGGGCGTTCATCCAGCTCGGTCACGAGCGCCTGCACGGCCTCGGTCACGTACGGCACGTCATCAGGGTTCAGCGGGCGTAGCCGCCGCAGGTCCGCAGAGGTCCGCACCGGAGTCTGCACCACCGGCCCGATTCCCGCCTTGATGTCGACGTCGATTCCGACCGCGCGCAGCGGGACCACGATGTCGCTGAACAATATGGCCGCGTCCACGTCGTACCGGCGCAGCGGCTGCAAGGTGATTTCCGTGATCAGGTCGGGGCGGGTGCATGAATCGAGCATCGAGATGCCCTCGCGCACCCGAAGGTACTCCGGCAGCGACCGGCCCGCCTGCCGCATGAACCAGACGGGCGTATAAGGAACCGGCTCTCTCCGGCAGGCCTGCATGAAGGGGGACTTCGCATGGGACACGGTCACGTCAGGGATCGTCTCACACCACCACACGGCAGTCGCCGGGAGACACGCCCTCCGAGATCCCGCGAATCGGCTCAGGAGCGTGCCATTATCGGCATCAACTCCTTCAACCCCGGCAAGCCCCGTGAGGCATCGCACTGAGGAGGTCGCCAGGATGACGCAGCTGAGCAGCGCCCAATTGATCAGCGCCCAATTGATCAGCGCCCAATTGATCAGGCACTGCGCCGGATGCAACGAGGAGCGCGTATTCGAGCAGTTCCACGCGGACCCTGCGAGCTGTCCTGATGTGCCGGACGGCGATTGCCAGGAGTGGGCCTGCACGGCGTGCGGCGACGCCCTGATCATCGGCCTGCCTGTGCCGAGTTACCTTAGCAGCGATAGCACGACCAGGGCCGCCTGAGCTGTCCGTCCGAGCGGACGGACAGTTCAGGCCCTGTTTCCGGCCACATCCGGGCCGGTGTCTGACCCGCACGAAACATTTGGTGTTTCGGCTTGGCGTCCTCCCCGCCCGAAGATGGGGATTCCAGCTACTCACCCGCTAGTTAGGAGGCGAGCAGTTGAGGTTCGCGGTCCACAGGCCCGACATCCCGGATCCCTCACCGCGCAACCACGGCGCGCCCCGCCGCGGGTCCGCATATCTATCGCAGACATATTCGATTATAGCAGACTGTGCAGGGAAGCGGCGGTGTTTCCACTCCGACCTGAAGGCCGGGTCTGGTTGCCGTGCATCTGATGAACCTAGACGGGCTGCGTGAGAACCGATGAGCGACACGTACGCTCGGGTCATGAGGTCGACTGACGGGCCAGGGGATCAGCGCATCACGCGATCACGAGCGCCGAGACGATCGGGGGCGGCGCTCGGCGCTGCGGCGGGTGCCGCCGCGGCGACAGGTGCTGACGGCGCGACGCCCGCGCGCGCGTCTGGCGGGATAACGCGGGAGGCGGGCTCCGCCGCCGAGGCGACGTTCACGGCCGCGGTGGCAGCCTTCATGGCGGGCCGGGACGCTCAGAGTCGGCGGGACCTGATGTTCGAGGACGTTCCGGCGCCGAAACGGCTGGCTCCCTACGCCACGGCAATCGCCGCGACGGTTCAGCGGGATGACGCGGACGTGGCCTGGGGACGCCTGGTGCTGCTCTACGACCCAGACGGCCAGCAGGGCTGGGACGGATTCTTCCGGCTGGTCGCGTACGTCCGCGCCGACGTGGAGCCGGAAATGGCAGCCGACCCGCTGCTCGGCGAGGTCGGCTGGAGCTGGCTTTCTGAGGCCCTGGACATGCACGTACCCGGCTATGCCGTGCCGAGTGGCACGGTGACCAGGGTCATCACCGAAGGCTTCGGGGCCAAGCGAGACGAGCTCCCGCTGACCGGATTCGAGCTGCGCGCCTCGTGGTCCCCGGTCGGACCGGATGCTCCGCGCGGATCCGTGGGGACTAGCGATCTCGACACCCTTGACCTATCGGCGCATATCGCGGCGTGGTGCGACTGCCTGACCACTGCGGCCGGCCTGGAACCGCCGGGAACGCGGGCATTGCGGCAACCGGGGCACGGGTGAGCGCAGGCAGTGAGCGGCCGCGCGGCGGCTTGTCCGACGCGCGCGCTCCGGCAGGCACTGAGGCCGGCGGGATCGTCCCACTGCTCGAGCCCCGCGACGGCCTACCGCCGGTCGTCGAGACGGACGCGGCGCTGGCCGAGGTGACCGCCAGGCTGGCCCGCGGTGAGGGACCCATCGCGGTCGATGCCGAACGCGCCTCAGGTTACCGTTATGGCCAGCGTGCCTACCTGGTCCAACTCCGCCGCGCCGGAGCAGGGACGGTACTCATCGATCCGATCGCCTGCCCCGAGCTGTCCGGCGTCGACGCCGCCGTGGATGGTGCCGAGGCGGTGCTGCACGCGGCGTCGCAGGACCTGCCGTGCCTGGCCGAAATCGGCTTCCGGCCGCGGCGGCTCTTCGACACCGAACTGGCCGGGCGGCTGCTCGGCTACCCGCGGGTGGCCCTCGGCACGCTGGTCGAAGAAGTGCTCGGCTTCCACCTGGAAAAGGGCCATTCGGCGGCCGACTGGTCGGTCCGTCCGCTGCGCGAGGAACTGCTGCGCTACGCGGCCCTCGACGTCGAGGTGCTGATCGAGCTGCGCGACGCCCTGGCGGCCGAACTCGCTGCCCAGGGAAAGACCGAGTGGGCCCGCCAGGAGTTCGAGGCGGTGCTCGCCACCCGCCCGGCCCCGGCACGGGCGGACCCGTGGCGGCGCACATCGGGCATCCACCGGGTGCAGTCCCGCCGCGGCCTCGCCGTGGTGCGCGAGCTCTGGCTGGCCAGGGACAAGATCGCCCAGCTCGCCGACCTGTCCCCGCGCCGTGTCCTGCCCGACACGGCGATCGTGGAGGCGGCCAGGTACTTCCCGGCCAATCATGCTCAGCTGGCCAAGATCAGCGGGTTCGCCGGCCGTCAGGCCCGGCGGCACGAGAAGGAATGGCTGGCCGCGGTGGCGCGGGCCCGGGCCAGCGCCGACCACGAGCTGCCCGAAACCGCCGGCGG
>JBAUAY010000534.1:0-4079 GCA_049676235.1 Streptosporangiaceae bacterium | reverse complement strand
GCGGAGCCCCGGTAGAAGAGGTCTCGCTGAAGATCACCAACTACCGGAGAGGCTCCGCGTGGTCTCCTATCGTGTCATGCTCGACGTGCCCAGGGAGCTGATCCTGTTCGTTTCCGGGCTGTTGGCCGCGCACCGCCGCGAGATCGGGACCCGGAAGGGAACCCGCAGGCTGGGCTGTTACCGGCAGGCCCTGTTCGCGCTGGCCTGGTTCCGTGACAAGGGCGATATCCCGCGGCTTGGCTGGGGCTTCGGGCTGCCGCAGTCGACGGCCTACCGGTACCTCGATGAAGTGATCGAGGTGCTCGCGGCGCGGGCGCCGGGCCTGCAGGACGCCCTGGAGCGCGCCCTGGCCGAGGGCGTCCCGTACCTGATCCTGGACGGCAAGGTCGTGGACACGGACCGGTGCCGGGAGAAAACCGTCAGCCGCAAAGGGAAGACGATCGACTTGTGGTACGCGGGGAAGACCCATGATTTCGGCGGGAACATCCAGGCCCTGTTTTACCCGTCCGGGATCCCGCTGTGGGTCTCTGACGTGCTTCCGGGCAATGTCCATGACCTGGCCGCCGCCCGCGAGAATGTCCTGGGCGTGCTGCGGCCGTTCCTGCAAGCCATGCCCGTGCTGGCCGATCCTGGCTACGAAGGCGCAGGTCACGGCGTTCATGTCCCGGTGAAGAAGCCGGCCGGGGTCAAAGAGCTCGACATTAATACCCGGGCCCGCAACGCGCTGCTCCGCTCGGTGCGCTGCCTGGGCGAGCGCGGCTTCGCGCTTTTGACCCAGCGCTGGCGAACGCTCCAGCATGTCACTGCCAGCCCGGGCAGAATCGGCCTTATCGCCAGGGCGGCATTTGTCCTGGTGCTATTCGAGCACAAGATGATCAAGTGAAACTCGTTGAGAAAACGTCATTGCAAAGCAGCTGGCATGGGTGCCGGTCGCGAGTTCTCTGGAGAGCCCGCGGGCGGCTATCGTCAGCACGGAACTTGCCGTGCGCAGGTCGGTACGGAGATTGGGAACGTTGAGCCCGAGGGCCGCCACCGCCATACCGCCCGATCCGAACACCGGCACGGCCACTCCTGAAACCCCGGGCTCGAGTTCCCATCGCGAAACCGCGACCCTAGTCAGCCTGATGCTGGCCAGGCACTGGCGGAGTCGGTCCGGATCGGTCAGCGTGTTCGGGGTATAGCCTGTAAGGCCATTGAGGATAACGCGGTCGAGTATCTCGGCTGAGGAGAACGCCAGCAGCGCCTTGCCGAGGGCAGTGGCATGAGCGGGCAGCCTCGACGTATGCGCGAATGTGGTGACCGGGCTGTGATCGCAGCGCTTCTCGATGTAGGCGACGTCTGTGCCGGTCAGGATCCCGAGCCGCGCGCCTGTCCGGGCCGCGGTGACCAGATCTTCCAGGACGCGCCGCGCTGACTCGACGATCGTAGGCGTGTAAGATTTTCGGTTGCCTATGGCCTTGATGGGCATGCCGATCTGGAACATTGACTCGTCGGTGCGCTCCAGGACACCCCATCCCGCGAGCTCGGTCACCAGCCGGTGAGCCGTTGATACGGGCAGGCAGGTCAGCCGGGCGATCTCGGTGAGCGAGTGCTCGTTGCCGTCACGAAATGTCAGCAAGATCGCCACGATCTTGCTGGTCACCGACCGACCAGGCTCCGCTGAGTTACCCGCCATTGGGCTCCTCCTTACGAGCAAAACGAGAGTGCGAATAAACATGTCTTAGGGAAAGGGCGCGCCTCACCTCGGTTTTGGCGTGATTGGCGGGATGCGGTACCTGACCATTCGGGTGCGCGCGGAGAGCCGCGAGGGCCTTTCTCATGGGAGCGCCCGTCCCAGACGGCGCCCTGCCGCGTGGGGGATAGGCGACTAGCTGCGCCAACGTAAGACTCCCGGTAAGCAAGCGACCATAACACTACGCAGCGCTACCGGGGTCCAGAGCAACGACTGGGCGACGAAACTGGACTGCCAAGCCAGCGCCATCGCGACCCGGTTCCAGCGTAACCTCCACGAAACTCCGCGTCCATATCTGCTCTATGTAGCTGGATTCCGACGTTGCGTGATCCTCGCCGAGCGCATTGACGAATGGTCCCGACGACCACGAAAACGGTGACCGGGGAGGTAACACACAGCTCGTTCGGGATAAATAGAATCTTTTTTCCGAACGAGCTGTGGCACGTGCCATACGTCAGGTTTTGCCTGCCGACTCAGCCCTGCCGGGCAGCTACCGCGGCCACTAGAGCGGTCCGCATCGCCTCCACTGGGCCGGGATGCCAGTCATCTGCTCCACCTACGCGACCGCCTGTCATCTGCTCCACCTACGCGACCGCCTGGTACAGCAGCACGGTGAGACCGCTGACCACCGGGCCGCCGGCGACCCGGGCCAGCCCGGCTTCCTTCAGCGCCGAGACCGGGGCGCTTGTAGGTCGCCCGATTGACGCCATCCCGCTAGCTGGAAACGTGCTGGAGCCGACTCGGGCTTCCCGCGAGAGTTGCCTGGGTAGTCTCAGGCAGGCCGGGTCCGTAGGCTGGCGTGGCTAGTCGATGGAGGGAGCGCGTCATGGCGTCGGTACTCATTCTGAATGGACCTAATCTGAATCTCCTGGGGACCCGGAAGCCGGAGGTGTACGGGACGACCACGTTGGCTGATGTCGAGAAGCTGTGTACTGACGCGGCGGCCAAGCTGGGCCTTGACGTCGACTTCAAGCAGTCGAATCACGAGGGCCAGCTGATCGACTGGATCCATGAAACGGGAGCGGCGGTCAAAGCCGGGGAGTCGATCGGCGCGGTATTCAATCCCGGGGCGTTCACGCACACGTCGGTCGCTCTGCACGACGCCATCGAGGGCGCTAGCCTGCCGCTGATTGAGTGTCACATCTCCAACGTGCACAAACGCGAGGAGTTCCGTCATCACTCCTTCATCTCCCCGGTCGCCTCGGGCATCATCGTCGGCTTCGGCGTCCACGGCTACGTCCTGGCCATCCACGGCCTGCACCAGCTATCACAGACCAGCTGACCGGGGCAGCCACCCCGGTGATCCACGGGTATTGGGTTCAGGCTTGCCGGGCCGCCACCGCGGCGACCAGGGCAGCCCTCATCGCCTCCACTGGGCCGGGATGACCAGTCATCAGCTCGACCTGCGCGACCGCCTGGTATAGCAGCACGGTGAGACCGCTGACCACCGGGCAGCTGGCGGCCAGGGCTGACCCGGCGAAGGGGGTCGGCCACGGCGCGTACACCACGTCAAGCACCGTGGTGTCTGGTTTCCAGCGGGTAGCGCTCAGCGGATCGGCTGCGCCGCCTGGCAGTGTGGAGATGACGAGGTCGGCGGAGGGCAGCGGTTCGGTGAACAGGCCGTCGGAGATCGTCGGCCGCATCCCGAGTCGCTCGGCGGTCTCGCGCAGCTCGCCGGTACGGGCGAGGTTGCGTACCAGGACAATCGGCGACTGATGACCCAGCTCGCGCACTGTGGCGAGCGCACTTTGCGCCGTGCCGCCCGCGCCGAGAATGACCGCCTGCTCGACCCGCGTCAGACCGGCTTCCTTCAGCGCCGCAACCATGCCGGCGACGTCAGTGTTGTGCGCCTGCCTGCCTCCGGCCGGGCCGGCCGCGGGGAACACCAGCGTGTTCGCGGCCCCGACCGCCTCGGCCAGCGGCGATACCTCGTCGGCGACGGTCAGCGCCACCCGCTTGAGCGGCATCGTCAGCGACAGGCCGGCCCACTCGGGTCCCATGCTGTCGACCATGCCCGGCAGGCCCGGTTCGCCGCATTCGATCTTGTCGTAGTGCCAGCTATGCAGGTCAAGCGCCTGGTAGGCCGCTCCGTGCAGCACCGGGGAGAGCGAGTGCTTGATCGGGGACCCCAGCACGGCCGCCCGCCGCACCGTCTGGTCAACCGCGGTGGTGGTAACGTCCACGTTCTTACCTATCTTGAGGTCTGCCCCGGGCGCGGTGTGTGCCCGGGCCCGCTGGTCGGCCAGAGGCCTGCGCCGCGCCTTGGCATGACTCTGTAGCAGGTTAGGGCCGACGGCGCCCAAGATGCCAATCCGCCGCCGACCGCGTCTCGCTACCTCGCATCGGC
>JBAUAY010000533.1:0-3162 GCA_049676235.1 Streptosporangiaceae bacterium | reverse complement strand
GACCGGATCGTGCAGGCCGCGGTGAAGATCGTGCTCGAGCCGGTCTTCGAGGCGGACTTCGCCCCGTGCAGCTTCGGGTTCCGCCCGAGGCGGTCGGCGCACGATGCCCTGCAGGTCCTCGTTGATGAGGCCTGGCAGGGCCGGCGGTGGGTGGTCGAGACGGACATCGCGAACTGCTTTTCCGCGATTCCGCACGATAAGTTGATGCAAGCGGTGGAGGAACGCATCAGTGACCAGGGCGTCCTGAAGCTCGTGCGCGCGATGCTGCGCGCGGGGGTGATGGAGGGCGGGCAGGTGCGGCGGGAGGTGACGGGGGCCCCGCAAGGCGGCCCGGCATCACCGTTGCTCTGCAACATCTACCTGCACCGGCTGGACCGGGTGTGGGACGCGCGCGAGCACGGGGTGCTGGTGCGCTACTGCGATGACCTGGTGGTGATGTGCAGTACCCGGCAGCAGGCCGAAGCTGCGCTGGCGCGGCTGACCGCCGTGCTGGGCGGGCTGGGACTGGAGCTCAAGCAGTCCAAGACCCGGATCGTGCACCTGACCGAGGACAAGGACGCCGAGGGATTCGACTTCCTCGGCTTCTGCCACCGGTGGGTGCGCGCCCGGGGCACGGTCAAGCCCAGCCGGGTCTGCTTCCTTGCCCGCTGGCCCTCGCGCAAGGCGGCCCAGCACGCCCGTGACCGGATCCGGCAGATCACGGACCGCAAACGGCTGCTGATGGCCGACGAATGGATCGTGGAGGAACTCAACTTGTTCCTGCGCGGCTGGGGCGGGTACTTCCGGTACGGGAACTCCGCCTCGGTGTTCGATGCGATCAGCCAGTACGCCCTGGAACGGCTGGCCGGGTTCGTGGCCAAGCGCCACAAACGCAGCCGTATCTGGGGCATGCGGCTGGTGACCTGCGGGTCACCGGACAACTTCGGGCTGATCACCTTGTGCGGAACCGTCATCGCCCCCAGGCCGTTCCGGCCCTGGCGGGCACCGGCCGGACGCCGACGGTGAAGAACGTCGGTGAGCCGTGTGCGGGAGAACCGCATGCACGGTTCGACGGGGAGGGGCTGGAAACGGAGCCTCGGCCACCGCGCCAGTCCCTCACCCTACCCCGGATCAGTCTCTGATCAACCCGTCGATTGTGCCGTGACCTGGTGAATTACGATCTCACATGTGACGCTACGTAGTCATGTAAATCACGTTATCTGACCTGATAACGGCGTGTCTGGCTGCCTAGATCCGGATACGCCCGGTATCATCGTGGTCATGTACGTGGTCAAGGTGCCGAACCGGGGGTCACCGCCCGCGATCCTGCTGCGGGAAAGCTACCGCGAGGCCGGCAAGGTCAAGAACCGGACCCTGGCCAACCTGTCGGCCTGGCCCGAGGCCAAGGTCGACGCCCTGACCCGGGTGCTGAAGGGCCAGCCGACGGCCGCCGCCCCCCTCGACGAGGCGTTCGAGATCACCCGCAGCCTGCCGCACGGCCACGTCGCCGCCGTCCTGGGCACGGCCCGCCAGCTCGGCCTCGAAGAGCTCATCGACCCGGTGCCGTCCCGGCACCGGGACCTGGTAGTCGCGATGGCGGTCGCGCAGGTGATCGCGCCGGACTCCAAGCTGGCCATCGCCCGCGGGCTGCGGGAGGAGACCGCGGCGAGCTCCCTGGGCGAGGTCCTCGCGCTGGGGTCCTGTGATGAGGATGACCTGTACGCGGCGATGGACTACCTGCACGGCCGGCAGGACACGATCCAGGACGCGCTGGCCGCCCGGCACCTGAGCGGCGGCACCCTGGTGCTGTATGACGTCTCCTCCGCCGCGTTCGAGGGCCGCACCTGCCCGCTGGGCGCCATCGGCCACCCCAAGGACGGGGTGCGGGGCCGGCTCCAGATCGTCTACGGCCTCCTGACCAGCAGGGACGGCATCCCGGTCGCCATCGAGGTGTTCAAGGGCAACACCGGCGATCCCGCCACCGTGGCCGCCCAGGTGACCAGGGTCAAGGACCGGTTCGGGATCGAGAAGGTGGTGCTGGTCGGGGACCGGGGCATGCTGACCGCCGCGCGGCTGCGCGAGGACGTCCGGCCCGCGGCCCTGGACTGGATCACCGCGCTGCGCGCCCCGCAGGTCAAGAAGCTGGTCCGCGGCGGGGACCTGCAGCTGACCCTGTTCGATACCCAGGACCTGGCCGAGATCACCACCCCGGACTTCCCCGGCGAACGGCTGGTGGCCTGCAAGAACCCCTTCCTGGAAGCCGAGCGGGCCCGCAAGCGCGAATCGCTGCTCGCCGCCACCGAGGCCGACCTGGCCAAGATCGCCGCGGCCTGCACACGGGCCCGCGCCCCGCTGCGCGGCCGGGACAAGATCGCCGTGCGGGTGGACCGGGTCCTGCGTCGCCGCAAGGTCGCCAAGCACTTCACCACCGAGATCACCGACGACAGCATCGGCTATGCCCGCGACCAGGACTCCATCGCCGCGGAGGCCAAGCTCGACGGCATCTACGTGCTGCGCACCAGCGTCGCGTCCGGCGACCTGGACAGCGGCGCCGTGGTCTCCTCTTACAAGGCCCTGGCCCAGGTCGAGCGGGCCTTCCGGGCCTTCAATACCGACCTGGGCATCCGGCCCATCCGGCACCGCACCGAGGACCGGGTCCGGGCGCACGTGTTCCTGAGGATGCTGTCGTACTACCTCAGCTGGCACCTGCAAGCCCGGCTCGCGCCGCTGCTGTTCACCGACGACGACAAGCCCGCCGCCCAGGCCACCCGGCCCAGCCCGGTCGCCCCGGCCGCCCGCTCCCCGCGCGCCCTGGCCAAGGCCGCCACCAAGCACACTCCCGGCGACCTCCCGGTGCACAGCTTCACCAGCCTGCTCACCGACCTGGCCACGATCTGCCTGAACACGATTGCCCCCGCCGACCCCGCGCTGCCCGGCTTCCGGCTCGTCACCACCCCCACCGCCCTCCAGCGGCAGGCCTTCGAGCTCCTCGGCGTCAGCCACCGCCTCGGGGTCGCGTAGTCAGCAGCCCGGCCCCGCACCGCACGAAAGCCCAGGTAAACGGCCCAACACGCGGATCACTGGGGGGAACTTCGGGCTAGCCCCGGTCTTCCGCGAACCCGACCCGGCCGGCGCCCACGACTGGCTTTGCGGTGGGACGCCCGGACACTCGCGCCGGCTCAC
>JBAUAY010000532.1:0-1836 GCA_049676235.1 Streptosporangiaceae bacterium | reverse complement strand
TGCTCGAGGAACGGGATCATGGCGGTGGCCACGGACACCATCTGGCGCGCGGACACGTCCATGTAGTCGACCTCGTCCGGCGGGATGTAGTCCACCTCGCCGCCCTTGCGGCGGACCAGCACGCGGCTCTCGAACATGGTGCCTTCGGCGTCCAGCGGCGTGTTCGCCTGGGCGATGACGTGCCTGTCCTCCTCGTCGGCGGTCAGGTAGTCGATCTGGTCGGTCACGATGCCGTTGTTCACCTTGCGGTACGGCGTCTCGACGAACCCGAACGCGTTCACCCGGGCATAGCTGGACAGCGAGCCGATCAGGCCGATGTTCGGGCCTTCAGGCGTCTCGATCGGGCACATCCGGCCGTAGTGGCTGGGGTGCACGTCCCGGACCTCGAAGCCCGCCCGCTCCCGGGACAGGCCGCCCGGACCCAGGGCCGACAGCCTGCGCTTGTGGGTCAGGCCCGCCAGCGGGTTGGTCTGGTCCATGAACTGGGAGAGCTGGCTGGTGCCGAAGAACTCCTTGATGGACGCCACCACGGGCCGGATGTTGATCAGGGTCTGCGGCGTGATCGCCTCGACGTCCTGGGTCGTCATCCGCTCCCTGACGACGCGCTCCATCCGGGCCAGGCCGAGCCTGACCTGGTTCTGGATCAGCTCGCCCACGGTGCGCAGCCGCCGGTTGCCGAAGTGGTCGATGTCGTCGGTCTCGAGCGGGATGATCGTCTCGCCGGCGATCATCTCCTCCTCGCCCGCGTGCAGCCGGACCAGGTACTCGATGGTGGCGACGATGTCGGCCTCGCTCAGCGTGCCCTGCCGGATCGGCAGCTCCAGGCCGAGCTTCCTGTTGACCTTGTAGCGGCCCACCTTGGCCAGGTCGTACCGCTTCGGGTTGAAGTAGAGGTTCTCCAGCAGTGCCTGGGCCGACTCGCGCGTCGGCGGCTCACCTGGCCGCAGCTTGCGGTAGATGTCGAGCAGCGCCTCGTCCTGGCCGGCCGTGTGGTCCTTCTCCAGGGTGGCGCGCACCGACTCATACCCGCCGAACCGGTCCAGGATCTTCGCGTCGTCCCAGCCCAGGGCCTTCAGCAGGACGGTCACGCTCTGCTTGCGCTTGCGGTCGATGCGGACGCCGACGCTGTCCCGCTTGTCGATCTCGAACTCAAGCCAGGCGCCCCGGCTCGGGATCACCTTGCAGGAGTAGATGTCCTTGTCCGAGGTCTTGTCGACCTGGCGGTCGAAGTACACGCCCGGGGAGCGGACCAGCTGGCTGACCACGACACGCTCGGTGCCGTTGATGATGAAGGTGCCCTTGGCCGACATGAGCGGGAAATCACCCATGAACACCGTCTGGCTCTTGATCTCGCCCGTGGTGTTGTTAATGAACTCCGCCGTCACGAACATGGGGGCGGAGAACGTCATGTCCTTGTCCTTGCACTCCTCCGCGGAGTACTTGGGCGGCTCGAACCGGTGATCACGGAACGAGAGAGACATGGTGCCGGAGAAGTCTTCGATCGGGCTGATCTCTTCGAAGATCTCCTCGAGGCCTGACTGCTCGGACAAGTCCTTGCGCCCGGCCTCCTTAGCTTCCTTGATGCGGGCCTGCCACCTCTCGTTGCCTAGCAGCCAGTCGAACGACTCGGTCTGCAGGGCGAGCAGGTCTGGTACCTTGAGCGGCTCCTGGATGCGCGCGAAGGATACGCGGCGTGAACCAGAATGCGTTGCGGAGGTAGTCGGTGCGGAGGCGCTGCGCGATGCTGCCAACAGGGGTCCTTCCGAACTTTGTCACGGAAATATCACCGCACGCACGCCAAACGCCCCGCGGCAAAACCCCGTAGACGCGAGGGAG
>JBAUAY010000531.1:0-6014 GCA_049676235.1 Streptosporangiaceae bacterium | reverse complement strand
CCATCCACGCCGGCACCTGCCCGCTGGCCGGAAGCTGCAGCCGCTGGCCCACGGCGATCACGTTCGGGTTGGGCACCTGCTGACGGTTGGCCCACCATACGGCGGGCCAGTCAGCCGCGTTGCCGTAGGCGTGGGCCGCGATGACAGACAGCGTGTCGCCCTGCTGGACGGTGTAGCTGGCGGGGCCGTGGTGCGCTCCGGGGTGCAGCGAAATCGTGACCACCAGCATGGCCTTGGCCATGCCGGCGACAGGGATAATGAACATGTCGGGATTCCTCCAAAGGTTGTCCGACATAAGGTCCCGGCCGCGTGCTGTGAACACCTGGCCGGGACCGCCTTGGCTAGCTGGTGAGACCCGTGAAGGTCACCCCCCACCTACGCTGGGTGAGGGCACGTTTGGGTCTCATGAAACTTTCTCCTCTGGCGATAAATCAGCTAGCCACTCAGTGAGGATAAACACACTTAAGTTCGATCATCAACGTAAGCCGGGCAAAAACGGCCAATTTGTGCCAAAAACATTCATAACCGAGCGTACCGATGCGGTTATACACTGCATACGGAGTGCTCGGCTAAATGAATATCTTGTCCATCACGTCGGTGCCGGTGGTGATCACGGGCCGCAGCTCGCGCCGGTAGATCGTCTCGGTCGCCCCCGAGCCGGAGTGCCCGGCCGACCAGGCGATTTCCGCCACTGCTACACCCGACTCCGACATGACCGAGACGAATGTGTGCGGCAATTCCCGCGGCGCCCGCACTCCCTCGAGGCCCGCCTTCGTGCATAGGCCGAAGTCTCGCCGGCGGCCACTCCGGACAGTTCACCCACTCCCAGGTGGTCAACGGCACCGCCGCAGGTTCGATCGCCGGTCTCACGCTTCCGTTGCCGCACGCGGGGCTCGTGTGTCCGAAAAATACGTGGAGCTAAGCAGACTCGAACCCCTGGCCTTCTGGATGCAAACTAGCGGCATGGCCCTGCCGTACGAAGCGACGGCGGCTGATGAGGCCGCCGATGACAGCGACGGCGGTTCCTGCGTAGAAGATCACCAACCACCACGCGCGGTAGCCGTGCAGCAGGACCAGGGGGCCCAAGAGCAAGGCAGCCAGGATGACCGCTATGTACGCACTGGCGATGATGGTTCCGATGGCTCTCACGATGACTCCTTCCGGGAATGTGATGCTCATGACGCGTAGGCTGCGGCTCGGAGCCGATAAAGCCGCCGTACAACTGCTTGTATTGCTTCCACCACGAGACTAGCGCGGGAGGGAGTACCGGGGCCGTCGAGGGTTAGCCGCGAAGCTCGGCACGAGCTGGGGCAGTGGCTGGACGAGCCGCACTTGACCCATGGCTGCACTTTGCTGCCTCACCAAGATCAACAAGGGTCGTTCCGGTGATCGAACAAGCTTCTGAACTTGGTGGAGCTAAGGGGACTCGAACCCCTGGCCTTCTGGATGCAAACCAGACGCTCTTCCAGCTGAGCTATAGCCCCAGGATGTTTTCCAAGGTTACCTGCTGCGCACAGGTTAGAGCGCGTTCCCGAAAGGATGAGGCCCGCGTGGTTACTTGAGCAAGCGGGACAGGCGGCGGTCGGCCAGCGGCTTGCCGCCGGTCTGGCAGGTGGGGCAGTACTGGAGCGCGGAGTCGGCGAACGAGACCTCCCGGACGGTGTCGCCGCACACCGGGCAGGCCTGGCCGGTCCGGCCGTGCACGCGCAGCCCGCTCTTCTTCTCGCCCTTCAGGTCCGCGGCGGCCAGGCCCGCGGACCGCTCGACCGCTTCGGCCAGCGTCGTCTTGATCGCGTCGTACAAGGTGGCCACGTCGGCCGGCGTCAGGCTGGACGCGATCTTGAACGGTGACATCTTGGCCGCGTGCAGCACCTCGTCGGAGTAAGCGTTGCCAATGCCGGCGATGATCCGCTGGTCGCGGAGCACGCCCTTGACCTGGGTGCGGCGCCCGGCCAGCAGGCCCGCCAGGGTGTCCACGGTGAAGTCAGCGGCCAGCGGGTCGGGCCCGAGCGTGGCCACCCCGGGCACCTCGGCCGGGTCGCGGACCAGGTAGACCGCCAGGCGCTTGTGCGTACCCTGCTCGGTCAGGTCAAACCCGGAGCGGTCGTCGAGCAGCAACCGGAAGGCAAGCGGGCTCTTGCCCGGCTTCGGCGGCGTCGAGGGGAGTTCCTCACGCCAGCGCAGCCAGCCCGCCCGGGCCAGGTGCATGATCAGGTGCAGGCCCTGGTCGGTGGTCAGGTCCAGGAACTTGCCATGCCTGCCCACCTCGGTGATCACCTGGCCGGTGAGGCTGGCCAGTGGCGGGTCGAACGTCTTGAGCACCGAGAACGAGGCCGCGTCGGCCCGCGCGACGGCGTGACCCGTCGCGTGACCGCGCAGGAAAGCGGCCAACGACTCTACTTCCGGCAGTTCCGGCATGATTCACAGTCTGCCACGAGTAAGGTCAAGTCAGTCACTCGCCGTGGTGGAGCCCGTGGTCGGAATCCCGGCCAGCGACGCCAGGAGATCAGGCAGTTCGCCGATGTCGGCTAGCAGGTGCGTCGCTCCCGCCCGGCGGAGCCTGCTCGCGTCGTCGACGTCGCTGAGCACGCCGACGACGAACCGGGACCCGGCCCGCTGGGCGGACAGCACCCCGCCTTCGCTGGCCGTGACCACAGCCAGGTCGCGCACATCGCCGATGCCCAGCCGCAGCGCCGCGGTGAGGATGAGGTCGGGCCAGGGGAAGCCCCTGGCCACGTCGTCCGCGCACAGCACCAGGTCTACGCGCTGCCACCAGTCGAGGCGTTCGACGATCAGGCTGAGCGCGGGCCTGGACAGGGAGGACACCAGGCAGACCTTGATGCCCGCCGCGGTGAGCTTGGCTAGCGCATCGTTCGCACCGGGCAGCGGCAGCACCCCGAACCGGTCCAGGGCGGCCTGGAACGACCGCTCGAAGGCGAGATTGGCGGCCTGAGCCCGGATTTCTTCCTCAGGGAACAGGATCCGTATCACGTCGGGGGGCGGCCAGCCGCGCATCCGGTCGAACTGGACCATCGACCTGACGTACGCCGCGGTGCCGGTGACCACGCCCTGAGTGGCGATCGCCTCGGCGAACGCCCGCTCGAGGACGCTGTCATCGACGGCGGCCGCCCCAACCACGTCCCAGCAGACCAGCGATACCGGAGATGTATCGCTCATCTGCGTGCCTCCTTACCCCGGATCGGTTTTCTGCCGACTGCCGGACATTGCCTCCGACCGCGCGGGTCAGTCCTCGTCGGCTGCGGTGGCTTCTGTCCACAAGTCGAGTTCGGCGCGGTCGGAGGCGACCTTACGCCAGACGGCGAACGCGCCAAGTCCGAGCGCGGCGAGCACGATGAGCTTCTTCACAGCGAGGAACCCTTCACCTCGATGACATCGGAGCGGAAGGCGGATCGAGAATTCCGCCGACCGCGGGTGTACGGCAGCTTAGCAAAGCCGCTCCGCTACCCTGCCCGGCTAGCCGACGCGCCGCACCGGCCGGATTACCCGGCGAGGAGTTGCTGTGGCTGATGAAGGAGTGCGTTGTGGGGTTACGTGGACTTGAACCACGGGCCTCGTCCTTATCAGGGACGCGCTCTAACCGACTGAGCTATAACCCCAATGCCATGCAGCTGACCTGCGTAAACAGGAGCGACCAACATCCTACCGCACCGGCGCGGCGGGTTGCGCCGTGGTTTCGGACCTCAGGCTTGTCCTGATCGTCACGGCCCGCACCGCGGCAGCGCTCCGCGTGCCCCCGCGATGCTACCCCGCTTCCCCGCGTTATTCGGTTTCGCGGAGCGTCACTTCCACGCCTCCGACGAGCCGCGAGGTCAGGTTGTACACTACTGAGCCGATCGTCGATATCGCGGTGATCAGTACGATGTTGAGCGAGCCGAGCAGGGCCGTGTAACCGAGCACCTTGGACGCGGAGAACCAGGCCTTCGCGTTCACGCCCGCCGAGCCCTGGCTCGAGGTGATGCTCGCCACGACGCGCTGGAGCGAGTCGAACACGCCGAGCCCCGACAGGACGCCGTAGAGCACGCTCACGGCCACGAACAAGATGACGAAGGCGACCAGCGAGACCACGAAGCTGAACTTCATCACCGACCAGGGCTCCACCCGGGCGATGGTCAGGTGGGCCTGCCGGGCCGAGCGCTTCGGCTGCCTCTTCTGCGGCGTGTTCCGCATCGTGACCGGGCCCGCGCCCAAGGCGGCCTTGCCCGCCCCGGTCTTCCCCGGGTTGGCGGACGCGGCCGCCTTGGGCGCGGCGGAGTCCTGCTCGGTCGTGCCTGACCGCAGGAACGTCCGCGCCGGGGACGACGGCGAGTTAGGCGGCGGGTCAGGCATCTCCCACGCGAACGCGGCCGCGGACACGGATGGCGGTTCGGCCGGCGTCGCCGAGACGCTCGGCGACGGGCGCCCGGAAGGCGCGGTACTCGAAGGCCCCGTACCCGCGGGTGGAGTACGCGAGGGGGCCGCAGGCCAGGCGTCACCCGATGGCTCCGCGGCGGATTCGGCAGGATCAGCGGCGGCCGTGACCGGCCGGGCCGACGCGGACGGCGGGGCCTCGAAGCTGAACGCGGGCGAGCCATCGACGGAGGATTGCTCGGCGGCCTTGCCCGGCGGCGCCTCCCGGTCCGCGTCCGCCCCCGTCGGCCGACCGCCGCGCGATATCCCTATGGTGTCGGCAGGCAGCGCGGGTACGCCGTCCGCTGCGGTAGCGTCGGCGGCCGGGCGGGCTGGCTCCTTCACGGTGGCGGCCGATCCGCCATTGGTCGCCAGACCAGCGCGCGTACCATCGGATACGGCATCGTCTGGCGGGGCGGCCATGGCGGGAGCGGACTTGGCTGCGGTTGGCTTCTGCGGCGACGGCCTGGGCGGTACGACGATGCCGCCCGGCTGCGCGTCCTGCTCGTCGCCGATCAGGTCATCATCAGTAGCCCTTGACGTCACGACGGTAGGCGAGCCTCCACCCGAGCCGTCGGGCCTGTCTGTGCGCCTGTCCAAGCCGTCCTCCCTCTGATCCAGACCCTCACGAGGTTATCTCCGGACGAGACGCCCAGACGACCGCCTTGCGAAGAAGGCGACATTCTGCCGGACTTCACCAATACTCATGGGACGCGTCTGCCCCCGAAACCGTTGCCGCCAGCCTGAAAGTAAAGTAAGACGTACAAGCCGACCTTACACAATCGCCCGGATTATTCTGCTTCCCGATCGCCTCCGTCCACGGGACCAGGCTCGTCAGCAGCATCCACCTCGTCCGTCAGGTCGGCCAGATCCTCGGAAAGGCCCTGGTCGGACTCTTCGTCCGCTAGTTCGGCATCGCCTTCGGCCAGTGACTCCGCGTTGCGGGCCAGGCCCACCACGCTGTCCCCGGCGGCCAGGTTCATCAGCCGGACCCCCATGGTCTGCCGGCCCGACTGCTTGACTTCGCCCGCACTGGTCCTGATTACCCCGCCCGCGGAGGTTATGGCGAAAATCTCATCGCCGGGTTGCACCATCAGCGCGCCGACCAGCACGCCGCGGGCCTCAACGATCTTGGCCGTCACGACGCCGCGGCCGCCGCGGCCCTGCACCGGGTAGGCGTCAGCGGGGGTCCGCTTGGCGTACCCGCCGCCGGTGGCCACGAGCACGTCGCCGCCGTCCCGGACCACGTACATGCCGAGCAGCTCGTCGCCGTCGTTGAAGCGCATCCCGATGACGCCCGAGGTATCCCGGCCCATCGGGCGCAGCGACTCATCGCTGGCGTGGAACCTGATGGCCTGCGCGCCCTTGCTGACCAGCAGCAAGTCTTCGTCCGGCGAAACCAGCCGGGCCGCGATGACCTCGTCGTCCTCGCGCAGGTTGATCGCGATGATGCCGCCCGATCGCGGCGAGTCGAAGGCGGTCAGCTTCGACTTCTTCACCAGCCCGCCGCTGGTCGCCAGGACCAGGTAGGGAGCCACCTGGTAGTCGCGCAGCGCGAGCACCTGGGCGATCCGCTCGTCGGGCTGGAACGCGAGCAGGTTGGCCAC
>JBAUAY010000530.1:0-2303 GCA_049676235.1 Streptosporangiaceae bacterium | reverse complement strand
CTGGAAGCGCGCCAAGGCGCGCTGCAGGCCGATCCCGCGATGCGCGACGCCGAGCGGCTCGAGCATCTCCGCCAGGACGCCGACCGCAAGGAGAAAGCGGCGCAGGTCCAAGAGGCTGACCGGGACCGGCACGCCGGCCAGGTCAGGCGGTATGCCGACAAGGCGGCCCAGACCGCGCATCGGGGCGGCACCGGACGAGACAAGCTCGCCGAGGCGCTGCGCGAGGCCGCGACCACGGCCGCCGACGCAGGCTGTGCCCAGCAGCACCAGGCATCGGTCGCGGCACTCGACGGCACGAACCGCGAAGGCGGCGGCCTGGATACGTTCCCGCCAGCGGACCAGGTCGGCAGCGGGCACCGCGCGGTCGCTGCCTACCTGGATGCCCCCGAGGCGCCCGCGGCCGACATTCTCGCCCAGGCCAGACGGGACGCCCAGGCCATCGCCGACCGGCAGGCGCGGGCTATCGCGCAGCTAGAGCGGCTGCTCGCCGACGTCGCTGGAGCGCGCGGGCAGCTACATGCCGCGCAGGAGGCCGAAAACAGGCGCTCGGCTGAGGTCCACGCCGCGGCGGACCGGGTCACGACCGCGGACCTGGCGGTAGAGGAACGGATGCGGCTGATCCTGGACGGCTACCGCTCGTACCTGAGCGGCCTGGCCGAGCTGCGGGTGGCCGATCCCGACGAGCTCATCGCCACGCTGGAATCCTGGGGCCTCACCGGTGCGGGCACGAACCCCGCGGCTGCGATCATCGACGACGCCGTCCGCGTGACCGGTGCCGAACTTGGCCAACTGGCCGGGGAACTCGGCAGTCAGTGGACCCAACATGTGACGCGAGCGGGCGCGCTGACGGAGCAGATCGGCCGGCTGCGCGCGGGCGGCTACGACGCCCCGCCGGTTCCGCCTACGCGGGCACCGGGGGTCCGCGACGGCCGTCCAGGCGCGCCGTTGTGGAGGGTGACCGATTTCGCGCCAGGCCTGGCCGACGACGAGCGCGCCGGCGTGGAGGCCGCGCTCGAGGCGGCGGGGATCCTCGACGCGTGGGTGACGCCAGACGGGAACCTCGTCGACGGGGACGTGGTTGTGGAGTCCGGGCTTGCCTCCGTGGCTGGGGACTCGTGCGCCAGTCTGCTGGTGCCCGCGATCAACCGGGCCGATCCCCAGGCCGCGGCGTTGGATGAAGTGTCAGTCGCATCCGTTCTGAGTGCTATCGGACGTGAGCCCGGGACCGTCGACGGCGGTGCGGCCTGGGTGACCACGGACGGGCGGTGGTCTAACGGGGTGCTGAGCGGCGCTTGGCGCAAGGACCAGGCCGGCTACATCGGCGAGGGGGCCCGGGAGGCTGCGCGGCGGACGCGGATCGAGCAGCTCGAGCGGGAGCTCGAGGCTGAGCGTGCGGTGATCGAGGGGCTCGACGCGGACCTGGCGGAGATAGCAGCGCGGCAGAACCGCCTCGCGGACGAGCACCGCAGTGTGCCGCCGGATGACGGGGTCCGCGAGGCGCACACCAAAGCCACCGAGCGGCGCGAACAGCTCGCCCAGGCGCGCATAGATCATTCGGAGACCGTTGCGCAGCTCCAGCACCGGCAAGGGGAACTGGCGGCCGCACAGGTGCGGGCGGCGGAATTCGCGGCCGATGTGAGCCTGCCCGCGGATACCGGGGATCTTGCCGCGGTGCGAGACGGGCTGGGCGCCTACCGGATAGCGCTCGCCGCTCTCTGGCCGGCCGCCGAGGCGGCGCACGCAGCGATCCGCGCCGCTGCCGACGCCGAGAGCGAGTTCGCCGGCAGCCGCCAGTTGCTACTGGAGGCAAGCGAGCGGGCCGCCGAGGAGCGGGAGGCGGCCGGTGCGGCGGCGACGACGTACCAGGAGCTGCTAGCCACCGTCGGCACGGCGGTCGAGGAACTGCAGCGGCGGCTGGCCGGAGTGACCGATGCCCTCGGCCGGAACAAAGCGGCACATGGGGCCGCCCGCGAACGGGAACGGGACGCGATCGGGGCGAGCGGTAGGGCGGACGGGGAACGCGGACGGCTGCGGACGGATGTGGAGGATGCCATGCGGCAGCGGGACGACGCGGTGCGCGAGTTCCAGGCGTTCGCCGCCACCGGGCTGCTGCGGGTCGCAGTAACGTCGCAGGAAATCCCTGACGTCGAGCGTCCATGGGCGGCGACGCCGACGGTGGTCCTGGCTCGCGCCGTCAACGCCGAACTCGACTCCGTGGACGACGCGGACGGGCCGTGGGACCGGATCCAGAAGCGGGTGACCGAGGAGCACAAGCTGCTGGCGGACGCGATGGCCAGGCATGG
>JBAUAY010000529.1:0-3485 GCA_049676235.1 Streptosporangiaceae bacterium | reverse complement strand
TCCAGGCACTGGTCGCCGCAGCAGGGCAAGGCACGAACATAGCCCCGATGTCATACTGGGCCGACTCGGCCTTCCTCGCCGCGGCAGGCGTCCCCACCGTGCTCTACGGACCAGAAGGCGAAGGAGCCCACGCCGACATCGAATGGGTCAGCCGCCCCGGCACCAGCACCGCCACCACCGTGCTGACCCAGCTCGCCCAGAACTTCTGCTCCTAAGTCGTCCGAAACCGGCAGATCCAGGCGCCGGCCCATCGTCGGACTGGCCGCCCGGCCGGCCCCAGCTCCCTTCACCGGGCCCCTCGGGCTGATCCCAGCCACCATGACGGAAGACGCATAAGCCGCCGCGTACCGGGTAACCGGGAGGCCGGGACTGAGGCGGAAGGCGGGCGGCGTGAGCGGCGGCACGGAGAAAGACCTTGAGGCGATGCCCCCGCATGCCCTGCGTGACTACGCGCTGCTCGCTGATGGGGAGCGCGGGGCCGTCGTCGGCCCGCGGGGCGAGATCGTGTGGATGTGCGCACCGCGCTGGGAGTGCGATGCGGTATTCGCCAGCCTCGTGGGGGGCGAAGGGCTGTATGCCATTACCCCGAAGGCCCGTTTCGTATGGGGGGGTTACTACGAGGAAGGCACGCTGATCTGGCGCAGCCGATGGGTCACCGGCGAGGGTCTTATCGAGTGCCGTGAAGCGCTGGCGTTCCCCGGCGACCCGCACCGCACGGTCCTGCTGCGTCGCGTCATCGCCGGGCGTAACCGCGCAAGGGTCCGGGTCAGGCTCGATCCCCGGGCGGAGTTCGGCCGCAAGAGCCTGCGTTCGCTCCGCCATGGTCATGGCTGGTGGGCGGGCAGGCTTGGTGATCTGTACCTGCGCTGGTCCGGTGACCTGAGCGGTGCGAGGACCCTTCGGGCTGGCCGGGGATCCCAGCTTTTGCTGGATCTGGCCGTGCCTGCAGGAACGAGTCTTGACTTGGTGCTTGAGCTATCTGACCAGCCGCTTGAGGGGGAGCTGCCGGACGCTGACGCCGCCTGGGAAGCGACAGAAGCCGCCTGGGCGCAGGACGTCCCGGCACTGGACGGCGTCACCGCCAAGCGCGACGCCCGGCATGCTTACGCGGTGCTGCGGGGCCTGACGAGCTCATGCGGCGGCATGGTCGCCGCGGCCACCACCAGCCTGCCTGAGCGAGCCGATGCGGGCCGTAACTACGATTACCGCTATGCCTGGATTCGCGACCAGTGCTACGCGGGGCACGCGGTCGCGGCGGCAGGCGCCTACCCGCTGCTCGATCAGGCCGTGGGATTCGTGTCGGACCGGCTTCACGCCGACGGGCCCGGGCTGGTTCCTGCCTATACCGCCAGCGGCGATCGGGTGCCAGACCAGCGCAGACTGGATCTGCCTGGGTATCCGGGTGGCTTCGATCTCGTCGGCAACTGGGTCAACCGACAATTCCAGCTGGACGCGTTCGGCGAGTCCCTGCTCCTGCTGGCCGCGGCCGCCAGGCACGACCGGCTGGATTCCGCCGGGCGGCGGGCAGCCGAGATCGCGGCCGACGCGATAGCCGGGCGCTGGCGCGAACAGGATGCCGGAATCTGGGAACTAGACAATCGGGCATGGACGCATAGCAGGCTGACCTGCGCGGCAGGCTTGCGCGCGGCGGCCAGGTCATGTGCGTCACCGCCGCTGGCGACGCATTGGTCCGGGCTCGCGGACGTGATCGTCGCCGATACCGCGAAGCACGCGGTGCACCCGTCTGGCCGCTGGCAGCGCTCACCCGCTGACAGCGCCATGGACGCCGCGCTTCTGCTGCCTGCCATCCGCGGTGCAGTGCCCTCCGACGACCCGCGCACGATCGAGACGCTGCGTGCCTACCTGGCCGAGCTGACGCAGGACGGCTACGCCTACCGGTTCCGTCATGACCAGCGGCCGCTCGAGCAAGCCGAGGGTGCCTTCCTGCTGTGCGGGTTTCTGTTGGCCTTGGCCCTGCAGCAGCAGGGCCGCGAGGTGGACGCCGCCCGCTGGTTCGAGCGTAACCGGGCCGCGTGCGGGACTGCCGGGCTGTACTGCGAGGAATACGACGTGGCCGAACGCCAGATGCGAGGCAACCTCCCGCAGGCGTTTGTACACGCCCTGATGCTCGAATGCGCCGCGCGCCTCGACTCGCCCTGGAAACCAGAGCGACGGTGCGGCCAAGAAGATGACTCTACCGAGGAGGACTGACGACCTCATGACCGAGACCATTGTCATTACTGGCGCAAGCGCCGGCATCGCCCGGGCTACGGCACGGCTATACGGCGAGCGCGGGGCGAACGTGGGGCTGATTGCCCGGGGGCAAGCCGGCCTGGACGGTGCGGTCAGCGATGTCGTTCAGGCGGGCGGGAAGGCGCTCGCGGTCAGTGCCGATGTTGCGGACTACGAGCAGGTACAGGAGGCCGCTCGCCAGGTGGAAGAGCTCTTCGGCCCGATCGACGTCTGGATCAACGTCGCGTTCACCTCCGTGTTCGCGCCGTTCGCCGAAATCTCCGCCGATGAGTTCCGGCGGGTCACCGAGGTCAGCTACCTGGGCTTCGTGTACGGGACAATGGTGGCAGTCGACCGGATGAAAACCCGCGGCCGGGGCACCATCGTCCAGGTCGGATCCGCCCTCGGGGAGCGCAGCATCCCGCTGCAGTCGGCTTACTGCGGTGCCAAGCATGCGGTCAACGGATTCACCTCATCGCTGCGGTGCGAGCTCCTGCACGAGAACTCCGGGATTCACGTCACGGTCGTGCAGATGCCTGCTGTCAACACGCCGCAATTTTCCTGGGTGCGGTCCAAACTGCCCAACCACCCGCAGCCGGTCCCCCCGATCTATCAGCCAGAGGTCGCCGCGCGCGGCGTCGTTTTCGCCGCCGATCACCCGCACAGGAAGCAATACTGGGTCGGCGGCAGCACGGCGGCGACCATCACGGCCAACAGGATCATCCCGGCCCTGCTCGACCGCTATCTTGCCCGCACCGGATACGGCTCCCAGCAGACCGGGCAGAAGGTCACCTCCGACCGACCGGACAACCTGCGGCAGCCCGTCGACGGTCCAGGCGGGCATGACTACGGCGCACGCGGGATCTTCGACGACACCTCGCATGACCGCAGTCCGCAGCTATGGATGTCCCAGCACGCGCGCCTGCTCACCGCTGCGGTCGGCGCTGCGGTTCTCGGCGGTGCGGCCGCCGTAAGGCTGGTCAGGCACAGGTGAAAGACGCGACGCCCAGGGCATTCTCGCTGACGCGAGCGGCCTACGGGGCAGTCCTGCTCTGCGCCCCCGGCGTGGTAATCAGCCGGTGCACCGGCCAGCCGGGCAGTACGCGTGCTCGCGCGGTCGTGCGGGTGCTCGGTTCCCGGCACCTGCTCCAGGCGGCCGTGACGGCCCGGGCGCCGAGCGCCCTGGTGCTTCGCGCCGGAGCACAGGTCGACCTTGCCCATGCCGCCTCGATGCTCGCGCTTGGTGCCGTCGG
>JBAUAY010000528.1:0-4649 GCA_049676235.1 Streptosporangiaceae bacterium | reverse complement strand
CGAAGTGGCCATAGGCGGCGGTCTGTGAGTAGATGGGACGCAGCAGGTCTAGGGCGTAGATGATGGCCCGCGGCCGGAGGTCGAAGACCTGGAGCACGGCGTCCTGGATCCGCTCCACCGGCACCTTCTCTGTGCCGAAGCACTCGACGAACAGCCCGACTGGCATCGCCTTGCCGATCGCGTAGGCCACCTGGGCTTCACACCGGTCCGCCAGCCCCGCCGCCACCACGTTCTTCGCGACCCAGCGCATGGCGTAAGCGGCACTGCGATCGACCTTGGACGGGTCCTTGCCCGAGAAGGCCCCGCCACCGTGCCGGGCCATGCCGCCGTAGGTATCGATGATGATCTTGCGGCCGGTCAGCCCGGCGTCCCCCATCGGCCCGCCGATCTCGAACCGGCCGGTCGGGTTGACGAGCAGCCGGAAGCCGTCGCAGTCGAGGCCCGCATCGGCCAGGACGGGCTCGACCACGTAATCCTTGATATCGGGGGCGAGCAGTTCCTTGAGGTTGATGTCGGGCGCGTGCTGGGTCGAGACCACCACGGTGTCCAGCCGCACCGGGGTGTCTCCGAGGTACTCGATGGTCACCTGCGTCTTGCCGTCCGGGCGCAGGTAGGGCACGGTGCCCGCGCGGCGTACCTCGGACAGCTGGCGGGCGAGCTTGTGTGCCAGCATGATCGGCAGCGGCATCAGCTCGGGGGTGTCGCGGCACGCGTAGCCGAACATCAGCCCCTGGTCACCCGCGCCCTGCCGGTCGAGCTCGTCGGTGCCCTCGCCCTCGCGGTACTCGTACGCGTCGTTGACGCCCTGGGCGATGTCCGGCGACTGGGACCCGATGGAGACCGACACACCGCAGGACGCCCCGTCATAGCCCTTGGCCGAGGAGTCATAACCAATCTCGAGGATCTTGTCCCTGATAATGCCGGGTATATCGACATAAGTCTTGGTGCTGACCTCGCCGGCGACGTGCACCTGGCCCGTCGTGATCATGGTCTCTACCGCCACGCGACTGCCCGGATCATCCTTGATCATGGCATCCAGGATGACGTCGCTGATCTGGTCAGCCATCTTGTCAGGATGACCCTCCGTAACCGACTCAGAGGTAAAAAGACGACGCGCCACTTTAAGTTCTCCCCTCGCTCCAGCCTCGCTCCAGGTGACTGCGGCGAGTTTATCCTGGACGGCGATGAGTTCAGGCCGGACTTACCGATTCGCTCATTCTCGCGGCCACGAGGTCCCACACCACGTCAGCCAGCGCTTCCTTGGGTCCGCGCGGGATCGGCGTGACCGTCCCGTCGGCGCCGTAGACGACGGCCTCGTTGTCCGCCGTCCCGAAGCCGAGGCCGTTCCCCACGGGATTGACGACGAGCAGGTCACAACCCTTTCGGGCCAGCTTAGCCCGAGCGCCTTCCGGCGAGGTGTCCGTCTCCGCAGCGAACCCGACTAGGACCTGATGCAGGGTAGCCCGGGGCACGAGGCCAGCTCGTTCGGGATCATGATCTGCGGTTTCCTGGCGGCCCGCAGCCTGATCGCGCCGTGCGGCGGCCAGCCCGGCCAGGATGTCCGGGTTCTCGGTCAGCCGCAGCGGTTCTGGCGGCTGCCCGTCCTTCTTGATCTTCGCCGCGCTGCGCGCCTCCGGGCGGTAGTCCGCCACCGCGGCGGCCATAACCACCGCGTCCGCGCCAGCCGCGGCGGCCAGCACGGCGTCTCGCATCTCGCGGGCCGAAACCACCCGGGTCACCTTGGCCCCTCCCGGATCGGGCAGCGCCACGTTGGCCGCGACCAGGATCACCTCAGCGCCGCGGGCCGCCGCCGTCCGGGCCAGCGCGTACCCCTGCGTCCCGGTCGACCAGTTGCCGATGAACCGCACCGGGTCGATCTCTTCCCGGGTGCCGCCTGCGGAGACCACCACGCGGCGGCCGGCCAGATCCGGCCCCAGGGCGCCGCGGGCCAGCAGCCGGGTCGCTACCGCGAAGATCGCGGCCGGCTCGGGCAATCGCCCGGCGCCGCTGTCCTGGCCGGTCAGGCGGCCGACCGCGGGCTCGAGCACGATGGCGCCGCGGTGGCGCAGCAGCGACACGTTCGCCTGGGTGGCGGCGTGCTCCCACATCTCGGTATGCATGGCCGGCGCGTACAGGACTGGGCACCTGGCGGTGAGCAGCGTGGCGGTCAGCAGGTCCCCGGCCATCCCGGCCGCGGCCCGGGCCATCAGGTCAGCCGTCGCGGGCGCGACCAGGACGAGGTCGGCCGACTGCCCGAGCCGGACATGCGGCACCTCGGCCACGCCTGTCCAGGCGTCGGTTGTCACCGGCTCACCGGACAGCGCGGCCCAGGTGGCCTCGCCGACGAAACGGAGCGCGTCAGGGGTTGGCACGACCCGGACATGATGCCCGGATTCGGTCAGCAGCCTGAGCAGCTCGCAGGATTTGTACGCCGCGATGCCCGCGCCGACGCCGAGGACGACGCGGGCGGGCATGATCGTGGTCAGCCCTCGATGGCCTCGACGCTGAGCATCCGCTCCTTGATCTCACGAAGCGAGATGGATAGTGGCTTCTCCTGGCTACGCGTCTCCACCAGCGGCCCGACGTACTCGAGCAGCCCCTCGCCGAGCTGCGAGTAATAGGCGTTGATCTGTCGTGCGCGCTTCGCGGCCATGATAACCAGCCGGTACTTGCTGTCCACGACTTCAAGAAGCTCGTCGATCGGCGGGTTGATGATGCCGTCGGCGACTTGGTGGGGCTGAGTCCCTGCCACGTTCTGCCTTCCGTAGGTCACTGCTCCATCAAGGCTACCAGCTGGCGGCACACGTCCTTGACGGACGTGTTCACCAGCGTGACCTCGAACTCATCGGCTGCCGCGAGCTCTTCCCTGGCGACCGCCAGCCTGCAGTCCAGCACCTCGGCGGGCTCGGTGCCGCGGCTGGTGAGCCTGCGCACCAGTTCGTCCCAGGACGGCGGGGCCAGAAACACCAGCCGGGCATCCGGCACTGCGCGCTTGACTTGCCGCGCTCCAGCCAGGTCAATCTCGAGCAGACAGGAAACGCCCGCTTCGAGCCTTTCGTTAAGCGGTTCGCGCGGCGTGCCGTACCGGTTGCCAGCGAACCGCGCCCACTCAAGCAACGCCCCGCTGGCGACCAGCCGGTCAAACTCTTTGTCATCGACAAAGTGATATTCGCGCCCGTCCACTTCTCCGGGACGCGGGGGCCGTGTCGTGACCGACACGGAAATCCAGATCTGGGGACAAGCCCTGTTGAGTTCGGCGACGACCGTGCTCTTCCCGACCCCAGAGGGCCCGGAGAGCACGGTCAGCCGCGAATGCACCGGGGTCGCGACCGCGGCACCACCAAGACTCGGTTCCTGTCTGCCGCGCGGTTCAGATATCGGCACCGAACTCTTGCTCAAGCGCGGAGCGCTGGTTGGTACCCAGCCCGCGCACACGACGCGATTCCGCGATGCCAAGCCTTTCCATGATCTGCTTCGCTCGCACCTTGCCTACGCCGGGCAGGGATTCGAGCAGAGCCGAGACCTTCATCTTGCCAATCACGTCATCAGTTCCGCCTTCCTTGATGACGTCTGACAAGGACGTGGCTCCGCGCTTGAGGCGGTTCTTCACCTCGGCGCGTTCTTTGCGTGCTCTGGCAGCCTTCTCCAGTGCCGCCGCACGTTCTTCGGGAGTGAGGGGAGGAAGAGCCACTCGGGGTCACCTCGGGTTTCGTTGGAAAAAGGTTTGTCGGGAGGGGAAACTAGCCAATCACGTACCCTTTAGGCAACGCAAACTGCCGGTTACCTCATTACAAATTGAAATATATTACTCTCTGTATGTGACATATTACTTAGAGTCATCAACCGCGTCCCCCGCCCCGGGTAGGGGTCTCACGCGGTGATATCCCGTCGTCAGCGCCACTGGACCCCAGCGTAAGCCATCCTTGCCCCGTAGGTTCGGCACCTGGGGGGCATGTCATGGATTTGGCAGACATGTCCCACTCATCTCACTACGGTGCCGCGGTAACCCGAAGGATATTCGGCAACGTGAGTCTCAACTGTGACGATTATATTTCCTCTTGCTCACGGAGGCTTCGCCCGCATCATACTCGCTGGGTAAGGCAGGAGTCACCCCAGGTCACTACGAGTCTCCAGCCGGGCGCGGGGTTAGTGCCAGCCAGGCCCGAGCCGAGCCGACGCGCAGCCGGACCGGTTACCTGGCGGCGACCACCCGGCGCAACGACGCGGCGATGGCCGCTGCGGCGGCGCCGGGATCGGACGCCCGGGTGATGGGCCGGCCGATCACCAGCAGGTCCGCGCCGGCCAGGAGGGCCTCTTCGGGCGTGGCCACCCGCGCCTGGTCGTTGAGCTCGCTGCCCGCGGGCCGCACGCCGGGCGTGATGAGCGTCACATCCGGACCGACCTCGGACCGGACCGCGGAGACCTCTCGCGGCGAGCAAACCAGGCCCTGCGCGCCCGCCTCTACGGAGAGCACGGCTAGTCGCCTGGCGAGGTCAGCCACCGGCCCGATCATCCCGGTCCGGGCGAGATCATCATCGTCGAGCGAGGTGAGGACGGTGACCGCCGCCACCATCGTGGCCGGTGCCGCCTCGACGGCGGCACGGATGACGTCGGCGCCCCCGGCCGCGTGCACGGTGAGCACGTCTGGG